>JAPPKP010000023.1 GCA_028819955.1 Rhodospirillaceae bacterium
AAATACAAGGCACTCAGTCAAACATCGGCCGCCAAAGGGCCTATAACCGTTCTAGAATGGACCTACGAGTGGCAGTGGAACTCGGTTGAAGAAGGATCCGTAATTCCAGCAGCGTAGGTTTCGTCCGGCCGTCGATTGGTGTCGAAAACGCCCGATACAAGCGTCTACTCGCGCATCAGGTCGAAACAGGTGTCAACGACGTCTGAATCACGCGTTGGGGCGGCTGCGCAAGACTGTGCCAGTTGGCCAAGGGTCGCCTGTTTCTTGGGAATTGGATGACTGCCCCGCGCTCGTAGCGCTGGTTGAACACCTCAAAGCGCAGCTCGCTCCGGTGCCGGCCGTGATCGCGACGGCCGTGCTCGCCGACGCCGGCCGGTAAGCCCGGGCTCTCGGGCTGCCTGGCAGCTTCTCTGCATCGAAGGCTGCCTTTGGGTGCGCGGGTCAGGCTCAGGTCGACATATCAATATCGACATAGGTCTTGAGATATTGCTATAGTTCGGGTCGGAGGAGCAAGATCATGCGCCGAGGAGCAGACAGGTCCTTGCGGTGTGTCGGGACGCCAGTGTCGGTCCCAGCTCGTGCACTCTTGTCCGTGGTCGCATCGCGGCATGGTGGAATTCCCTTGACAATTCGGGACGAGATATAACCTATATGGAATATTCGCTTGAGTTGGACGACAGTGGAGCAGCCCATGGGGCCTTCGATCGCTACGCGCGAGAGCGTCCGCATTCGGCCGCCCGCGCGCTTGTGATGCTCGAAGAGTTTGCGAAAGAATACCCGGAGTACGGGGAGTTTCTACGCGGTACATCCGATCTCTCCATCTTCGTCGTGCCTCCACGGAGCCGTCTGGAAGACGGCACGGAGGCCGGATTCTTCGTAATTGTGAACGAGAGGGCACGGGCTATGGAAGTACTTTGTTTTCTGATGCCGTCGGCGCAGCATCCTTGGCACGAATACGAAGATTGGGCCGAAGACTACCTTGGCATTTGATGCGGAAAGGGTGGAGAAATGACGAAAGTTCCCATGCAGACGCTGGTCGAGAGGATCACCGAGGAAGTCCCTGAATTTGCCGATGCTCTCAGGAAGGAGAGGGAGCATCTCGCTTTCTGCAAGGAGGTCCGTACGAGTCTGCAGCGAATACGCAGTGAATCGCATTTGAATCAGAGCGAGATAGCGGAACGCATGGAAACCACCCAGCCTGCGGTCTCAAAAATCGAGAATGGCGACGGTGACATTGGCTTGATGACACTCAGTCGATATGCGGCTGCGCTGGGGATGCGGGTATCGGTATCCCTTTGCCCCGCAGCGACTTTTCCCGCGGCGACGGATTCGCCCGTGTCTTTGGCTGAGGGCGCGATCAAGGTCTATAACGTGTCGATGCCCGGATCGCGTGTGAAGCGCGAAACGGAACTGCTTGCGGAGAGCAAGGCCTGGACTACCGATCCCTCCAAATACTTTGCGATGTCAGATGTTTCCGCGTTCAATTCTCTCTTGGATCGCGCCGTACATCAGATTGTAGAGAGCCCGGAAGAAGGCACTTTCTGGAAGGATATTCTGTCTTCGACGGAGGTTCAGAAGCGGCCCGGGTCTGGCGTCAAGACGGAGTTTGCTAGCGGTAAGACAGTTGAAGGGTCGGAAGAGGAAGATACGTTGCATGTGTTTGCCACGCGCTTGGCGGACGCATTCGTGGATTTTCCAGAAGTTAAAGTGGTCCCTGTTCGATCCGCGCCTGCTGAAAAGCTTCGATCGGCGCATGTTGAAAACTCATAGTGAAATGGAGTGAACATTGACGCCGGAGAATGTTTGTGGGTTGGTTGGGGCGTTGCTAATTTCGTACACGCCGGCGTGCGATCAGTATCTCCGTTACCGTAAGTGGCTCAGTGATCGCAGGGCCAAAGCGAGTCCGCCGGGACTGGCAGGCTGGTGGAAATCCGTATCGCGAGGCTTCGAGAGGCAGAGGAGCGGCTGGAGCTTTCTCGAGTCGATGAGCATGGGTTCCGGAGCTGTCCTGATTGCCGCATCGTACGTCCTGGCCTGAGTCGACCGAGCGCCTTCCTGAACGAGCGATATCGGATGCATCGGTGAGCGGCCCCCGTTCGGCGGTTCGCCTGGGATGTTTGCGGCGCGCCGGTGTCATGATACCGCGCCGCGGGAGCTCTTAGGCCATCTACGGCCACGACCGCGGGCGCCTCACGGGCGGCGGCTCCACCGCGCCACCGGAAGCCGTTGGTCGGGCGGCGTATCGAATTGATGGGGCGATCCATCATATTTGTATTTGCGTTATCCAGATGCGCGATGCGTCTTCGCCGGACCCGGTCCAGGTAGAAGTCGAACGCGGTCGAACGCGAACGACTGCAGGTCGCTGGACAATAGAAGGGTGAACGATTCAGCGCAGACGCGCTCGCTCCGCTGAGCCGGCGGGCAGCGGGCGAAGGGACAGGGCATGAGCAAGACAGGGAAAGACCTGATTGTGAGCGTGGTGGCGGGTGCTGCCATCATTGCGGTGTTCGCAAGCTTCGAACTGGTGGAGAGCTTGTTCGAGGCCACGCGGAAGCACGAAGACTGGGACCTGGATGAGATCATCGCCTGCATCCCGGCGCTTGCCATCGTGGCGACGTGGTTTTCCCTGCGGCGTTGGCGTGAGGTCGCGGAGCTGAACAGGACCCTGAACAGACAGGCCCGCGAGCTTGCCGACGCGTTGGAGCAGCGCCAGGCCATGGAAGAGCAGCTTCGCGAGGGATACAAGGTCGCCGCCATGGGCACCCTCGGCAGCGGATTCGCTGGCGAGCTCCGACGCGTGCTCGAGCCCGTCGAACGGCTTGCCAGTGAGGGATTGGACCAGGCCACCCTAGCCCCGGACGAGAAGACCCGACTGGAGCGGATCTCGGACGATGCGCGGGGAGGTCTTGCGATCGTCGGTCGAATGCTCGCGTTCGGCGACGGCGGCATGCGAGCGAAGGAACCCATCGTGGCGGCCGAGGGTGTGCTGGAGAGTATTTCGCTTGCCGTGGATGGGCTCGATACCGCCCTGGAAGTCGCGTACCGCGTGAACGACGAAGCGTCCCGAATTCACGTCAACCGCTGGGAGCTCCACGAAGTCGCATCACAGATCGTTGCCAACGCGACCGAAGCGATGGGCGCGGGCGGGCGGATACAGGTGACCGTCGATCATACGACGATCGCCACGTCGGGTGCCGAGGCGCGAGGCTTGGCCGCCGGCAACTATGTTCGGGTCACGGTGGAAGACGACGGACCGGGGATTCCACCCGGCCTCCTGGGCCACGTGTTCGAGCCCTTCTTCACGACCAGAGGGACAGGGGACGGCAAGGGCCTCGGGCTCGCCATCGCCTACAGTCTGGTTCGCGGATGGAACGGCGATCTGTCGGCAGAATCCGAGCCGGGACGGGGCGCGACATTCGAGATTCTGATCCCGGCCCGAGATGCGGACGGAAACTGAAGAAGCTGGAGAAGTCGCGAGATTCGGTTGCTGGAAGGCCGCATCGGGAGGCACGCCGGCGGTGCGGCATTTCGCATCTGCAACATTGTGAATCGGGGGTGTTTCCTGTAGTCTGCTGGACATGAGGACCGAGTCGCGACGCGCGACCTAATTCCTTGTCTTCCAACAATCTTTCCGGTCATCGGTGACAGAGCTACCGCCCTCCGCGCCCCCTCGGGAACCGCCCGACGGCGGCGCGCCCCTGACGCCCCCCGTCGCCATCGAGGAGGAGATGAAACGCTCCTACCTCGACTATGCGATGAGCGTGATCGTCAGCCGCGCGCTGCCCGACGTGCGCGACGGTCTGAAGCCCGTGCATCGCCGCATTCTCTATTCGATGCACGAGAGCGGCTACGACTGGAACAAGCCCTACCGCAAGTCGGCCCGCGTGGTCGGCGACGTCATGGGCAAGTACCACCCGCACGGGAATGATGCGATCTACGACGCCATGGTGCGCATGGCGCAGGACTTCTCCATGCGCCTGCCGCTGCTGGACGGGCAGGGCAACTACGGCTCGATGGACGGCGACCCGCCGGCGGCGATGCGTTACACCGAGGTGCGCCTGGGTGAACCCGCGCACGCGCTGCTCACCGACATCGACAAGGAGACGGTCGACTTCCAGGCCAACTACGACGAATCGGCGCACGAGCCCGCGGTGCTGCCGGCGGCCTTCCCCAACCTCCTGGTCAACGGCGCGGGCGGCATCGCGGTCGGCATGGCGACCAACATCCCGCCCCACAATCTGGGCGAGGCGGTCGACGCCGCCTGCGCCTATCTCGACGACCCGGAGATCACGATCGATGCCCTGATGGAGCATGTGCCGGGGCCGGACTTCCCGACCGGCGCCATGATCATCGGCGCCGCCGGCATCCGTCAGGCCTATCACACGGGCCGCGGCTCGGTGGTCATGCGCGGCCGGACGACGATCGAGCAGGCCGGCAAGGACCGCGAGGCGATCATCGTCACCGAGATCCCCTACCAGGTGAACAAGGCGCGCATGATCGAGCGCATCGCCGGCCTCGTGAACGAGCGCCGCATCGAGGGGATTGCCGACCTCCGCGACGAATCGGACCGCGACGGTGTGCGTGTGGTCATCGAGCTCAAGCGCAGCGCGATGGCCGAGGTGGTGCTCAACCAGCTCTACCGCTACTCACCGCTGCAGACGAGCTTCGGCGTGAACATGCTGGCCCTGCGCGGCGGCCGCCCGGAGCTGCTGACGCTCAAGGACATCGTCGCAGCGTTCGTCGAGTTCCGCGAGGAGGTTGTCACCCGGCGCACCGCATACCAGCTCCGGCAGGCGCGGACGCGGGCTCATGCGCTCGCAGGCCTCGCCATCGCGGTCGCAAACATCGACGAGATCATCGCGCTGATCCGCAAGGCCAAGGACCCGGCCGAGGCCCGCGCGGGCCTCACCGGCCGCGACTGGCCGGTGAAGGACGCAGGCCCCCTGATCGCGCTGATCGCCGATCCGCGCCAGCGGGTGACGGAGGCAGGCACCTGCCGGCTCACCGACGAGCAGGCGCGGGCGATCCTGGAGCTCCGCCTGCAGCGGCTCACCGCCATGGAGCGCGACAAGATCGCCGATGAGCTCGCCGGCATCGTCGAGCAGATCAAAGACTATATCGACATCCTGCAGAACCGGGAGCGGCTGCGCTCGGTCCTGCGCGACGAGCTGGTCGCCACGCGCGAGAAGTTCGCCGACGCTCGGCGCACGGAGCTGGGCGAGGCCGAATTCGAGCACGATGTCGAGGACCTGATTCAGCGCGAGGAGATGGTGGTCACCCTCAGCCACCGCGGCTACGTCAAGCGGGTGCCGCTCTCGACCTATCGGGCGCAGCGGCGCGGCGGCAAGGGGCGGGCCGGCATGAGCACCCGCGACGAGGACTTCGTCTCGCAGGTCTTCGTCGTCAACACGCACACGCCGGTGCTGTTCTTCTCCACCGCCGGCAAGGTCTACAAGCTCAAGGTCTATCGCCTACCGCAGGCCGCGCCTCAGGCGCGCGGCAAGGCGCTGGTCAACCTGCTGCCGCTGGCCAAAGGCGAGACCATCTCGACCATCCTGCCGATGCCTGAGGACGAGGATGAGTGGGCCAGGCTCCAGCTCATGTTCGCGACCGCCGCCGGCTCGGTCAGGCGCAACAGCGCGAGCGACTTCGTGAACGTGCCGTCCGCCGGCAAGATCGCCATGAAGCTCGGCGACGACGATCGCATCATCGGCGTGCAGACCTGCTCGGACGGTGACGATGTGCTGCTCGCCGCCCGCGGCGGCAAGTGCACCCGCTTCGCCGCCGCCGACGTTCGCCTGTTCCGGGGGCGCAGCTCGTCCGGCGTGCGCGGCATGGACCTCGCCGAGGGCGACCGGGTGATCTCCATGAGCGTGCTCGCACACGTCGATCTCGACGCAGCAGAGCGGGACGCCTACTTCAGACGCGCTCGCGAAGGGGAGGCGCCCAAGCTCACGAAAGAGCGCCGCGCGGAACTCGCCGCGCAGGAGCAGTTCCTCCTCACGGTCCGCAGCGACGGCTTCGGCAAGCGCACCTCCAGCCACGACTACCGCCTGACCCGGCGCGGCGGCAAGGGTATCATCAACACCTCGATCGGCACCGGCGAGACCGAGGTGGTCGCCGCCTTCCCCGTGGCGGACCGGGACGAGATCATGCTGGTGACAGATGGCGGGCAGCTGATCCGCTGCCCGGTGAAGGGCATCAGGAAGACGGGTAGAGATACGCGCGGCGTGACGATCTTCCGGCTGGGCAAGGGCGAGCGGGTGGTGTCGGCGGCACGGCTTGCCGACGTCAACGGCAATGGAGCGGCGGGCGAAGCGGCAGCGAACGCGGGGGCGGCACAGGATGGCTGAGCGGATCGGCCTCTATCCCGGAACCTTCGACCCGATCACCACGGGCCATCAGGACATCATCAGGCGCGCGCTTCGGGTGGTGGACCGGCTGGTGGTGGCGGTCGCCGTCAACGCGGGCAAGAACCCGCTGTTCGACGTGGACGAGCGGGTGGCGCTCACCGCCCAGGACCTCGCGGCGCTCGGGCTCGAGCCGCCGCAGCTGGAGGTGCGCAGCTTCGACACCCTGCTCATGCAGTTCGTCCACGAGGTCGGTGCCACGGTCATCGTGCGCGGGCTCCGGGCCGTCTCCGACTTCGAGTACGAGTTCCAGATGGCGGGCATGAACGCCAGGCTCGACCAGGATGTGGAGACCGTGTTCCTGATGGCATCGGAGCGTCACCACTTCATCGCCTCCAAGCTGGTCAAGGAGATCGCCTCCCTCGGCGGCGACGTGTCGAGCTTCGTCTCGCCGCTCATCGCCCAGCGCCTCGCCGAGCGGTTCGGGACGCCGCCTCCCTGAGGCTGGCGGCACCGGCGGCCATCGGTGCGGGTCGACGCCTTCGATTTCGACCTCCCGCGCGAGGCGATCGCGACGCGCCCCGCCCGCCCGCGCGATTCCGCGCGCCTGCTGGATCTGACCGCGGGCCTCCCCCACCGCGGCGTCGCGGATCTCCCAGGCCTGCTGCGGCCGGGCGACTTGATGGTCTTCAACGACACGCGGGTGATCCCGGCGCGCCTCGCGGGCGTGAGGGGCGAAGCGCGGGTCGAGCTCACCCTGCACCGGCACTTGGGCAACGACCGCTGGCGGGCATTCGCCAAGCCCGCGCGGCGGCTCAGGCCGGGCGATACGGTGCGCTTGGCCGGGGATTTTTCGGCCACGGTCGAAGCACGCGATGGGCCGGAGGTGAGCCTGGTCTTCGACCGGAGCGGCCCGGCGCTCACCGAGGCGTTGCAACGCCACGGTGCCATGCCGCTGCCGCCTTATCTCCGCCGCGCCGCAGACGCGCGCGACCGCGATGACTATCAGACCGTGTTCGCACGGTGCGAGGGCGCCGTCGCCGCGCCGACAGCGGGCCTGCATTTCACTGACCGCCTGCTGCAAGCCATCGACGCGCGCGGCATCGCGCGGCGCTTCGTCACCCTCCACGTCGGCGCCGGCACGTTCCTCCCGGTCTCGGTCGAGGACACCGCCGATCACGCGATGCACAGCGAGTCCTGCGTGCTCACGCCCGACACGGCCACCGCCATTAACCGCTGCCGCGCGGCCGGCAGGCGCATCGTCGCCGTCGGCACCACCGTCGTGCGCCTATTGGAGAGCGCGTCTCAGCCCGACGGGACCGTCGAGGCGTTCACCGGCGAGGTCGATCTCTTCATCGAGCCGGGCTACCGCTTCAACACCGTCGACCTGATGCTGACCAACTTCCACCTGCCCCGCTCGACCCTCTTCATGCTGGTCTGCGCCTTCGCCGGCACCGAGCGGATGAAGGCGGCCTACGCGGAGGCTCTGGCCGCAGGCTATCGCTTCTATTCCTACGGCGATGCCTGCCTGCTCGCGCGAGAGGACGCAGCGTGAGCCTCGGCTTCACTGTGGAGGCGACGGATGGCCGCGCCCGGCTCGGCCTTCTGGAGACCGCTCACGGGCCGGTGCACACGCCCGCCTTCATGCCGGTGGGAACCCAGGCGGCGGTCAAGGGGCTCACGGTCGATACGGTGCGGGCGAGCGGCGCCGAGATCGTGCTGGGCAACACCTATCACCTGATGATCCGCCCCGGCGCGGACCGCATCGCTCGCCTCGGCGGCTTGCACAAGTTCATGAATTGGCCGGGGCCGATCCTCACCGATTCGGGCGGCTTTCAGGTGATGTCGCTCGCCCAACTCCGCACCGTGCAGGAGGACGGCGTGGTGTTCCGCGCGCACACCGACGGCTCCCGCCATCATCTGACGCCCGCGGGCGCAGTGGAGATCCAGCACGCGCTGGACAGCGACATCACCATGGTGCTGGACGAGTGCACGCCCTATCCGGCCAGCGAGGACGAAGCCGCCGAGTCGATGCGCCGCTCCATGTGCTGGGCCGCGCGCTGCAAGGAGGCGTTCATACCCAGGCCGGGCTACGGGCTCTTCGGCATCGTGCAAGGCAGCGTCTACCCTGAGCTGCGGGCAGAATCGGCGGCGGCCCTGACGGAGATCGGCTTCGACGGCTATGCCGTGGGCGGGCTCGCGGTGGGCGAAGGCCAGGCCCAGATGCTGGCGGTGCTCGACGGGCTTGAGGGCGCGTTGCCGGCGGACCGGCCGCGTTACCTGATGGGGGTGGGGACGCCGGACGACATCGTGAAGGCGGTCTGCCGTGGGATCGACATGTTCGACTGCGTGCTGCCCACCCGCTCGGGCCGCACCGCGCGCGCTTACACCGCGGGCGGCACCCTCAACATGCGGAACGCCCGCCACGCCGAAGACCCGTCGCCGGTCGATGCCGCCTGTGAGTGCCCGACCTGCGCGGGCTACAGCCGCGCCTACGTCCACCACCTGTTTCGCACTGGCGAAATGCTCGGCCCCATCCTGCTGAGCCGGCACAACCTCTATGTCTACCAGCGGCTGATGGCCGATCTGCGCGCCGCGATCGCGGAGCAGCGCCTCGACGCCTTCGCGGCGGTGCGAGGAGGGGGCGGTGAGGCCGAGGAGGGCGACTGACCGGAGAGGTCAGCCGCTGAATTCCTTCACCCTTTCGGCCGTCGCGGGGTCGAGGAAGCGCCGCACCGTCGCCTCGGTCTCCAGCGCCAACGCGCCCTCGATGTCGAAGCCGCCAGCCCGGTTGAGCACCCGCTTGAGCTCGCGCACCGCACCTTGCGGCAGGGCGGCGATGCGCGCGGCAGTCTCGTGCGCCGTTTCGAACACCTCGTTGTCCGGCACCACGCGCCACGCCAGGCCCATCTCGTACGCCTCTGCAGCGCCAAAGGTCTCGCCGAGCAGGAGAAGTTCGCGGGCCTTAGCCAGCCCCACGATGCGCGGCAGGATCGCCGTCACGCCGCCGGTCGGGAACATGCCCCACTTAATCTCGGGGAAGAAGCACTTGGTCCTATCGCCAAAGATCGCGAGGTCGCAGTTGATCGCCCACTCCAGCCCGCCCCCCACGGCCCAGCCGTGGATGGCGCCGACCACGACCTTGTCGCCTAATACCAGCCGGCGCGAGACCTCCTGAATCGCTTCGATGAAGGCCCGTGTCTGCGCTTCACCGGCGGTCTGGTCTTCGATCTCCTTGAGGTCGTCGCCGGAGCAGAAGGCCCGCCCCGCCCCGTGCAGGACCAGCGCGCCCACGCCATCGTCGGCAAGTGTCGCATCGAGCGCCGCCGAGAGATCGGCGAGCAGCGTGGCGTTGAGCGCGTTGAGCCGCTCCGGCCGGTTGAGCGTGAGCGTCGCAACTCCAGCCGTCACGTCGGTGAGCACGGTGCCCGCCATCGTCAATCCTCCCGGATCAACCGTTGCGTCTTGCCGCCGGTGCGCGGCAGCGAGCCGGGCGGTAGCAGGGACACGCTGGCCGAGGCGCGCAGCGTCGCCTTGATCGCCTCTTCGACGCGCACGGCAAGGGCGCCCGAATCCTCGACGCCTTCCGCCATCTCGGCCTCCACCGGCAGCCGGTCGTAGGGCCCGCTCCCCTTGAGCCGGATTCGGAACTCGCCTGAGAGCGCGTCGAAGCCGCCGATCGTGCCGCCAACGGCGGTGGGGAAGATGTTGACGCCGCGCACCACCACCATGTCGTCGCTGCGGCCGAGAACGCGGAAGCGGGTCGCCTCGCGTCCGCAGGTGCAAGGACCCGTGCCCGTGATGACGATCACGTCGTTGGTGCGGAAGCGCACCAGCGGCTGCGCCTCGCGCTTGAGGTGGGTCAGCACCAGCTCGCCGCTCGCACCCTCCCGCCACGGCAGCGGCTGGCGGCTCTCCGGCTCGATCAGCTCCGGATACAGCACGTCCTCGCCCAGGAAGTGAAGGTCGTTGTTGGCCCAGCACTGGCTCGCGAAATTGCTGAACACGTCGGAGACGCCGTAGTTGGCGTTGCGTGCGGTAAAGCCCCAGGCGTTTTCCAGGCGTTCGCGGAAGCTCGGATTGTCCAGCCCCGCCTCACCGCCGAAGAGACCCAATCTCAGCCCCAGGTCGCGCGGCGCGAGGCCGGAGAAGTGCTCCGCGATCGTCCGCTCCAGCGCGGCCGGGTAGGAGGGCGTGCAGTGGATCACACTGACCTTGAGGTCGAGGATCGTTCGCACCAGGAGCTGGCTGTCCCCCGCGCCGAAGGGGATCACGGTTGCACCTGCGGCTTCGAGGGAGAGGTGGTCGCTCACGCCGCCCATCCACATCCGGTAGTTGAGGCAGTGCACGGTGAGCGTGCCCGTGGTCAGTCCTGCGGCCTGGAAGCAGCGCGCGCCGACCTCGGCGGTCTGCGCCGCGTCGGCCTGGGTCTGGGCGATGTTCATGGCCTGGCCCGTGGTGCCGGAGGTGCGATGCAGGCGGATCACGAACTCACGCACCGCCGCGAGATAATCGCCGAAGGGCGGATGCGCTGCCTGGGACTCGCGCAGCATCCCCTTGTCGCAGAGGGGCAGCGCCGGCAGGTCCTCCAACCGCTCCGGCACTGAGCGGCCGGCCCACAGCCGGGCGAAGAAGGGCGATTGCGAGATTACGTAGGCTCGCTGGGCACGCCAACGCTCTTGCCGCAGGGTCGCAATGTCCTCCGGCGGCCCAAGCGCCTCGCTCACGGGGCTCATGGGTTGCGCGCCTGCGCGCCTTCGGCCCGGCTCCGGACCGGCTCAGGCGATCTCGGCTTGTGCCTCGTCGACCAGCGGGTGAGCGAGGCGAGAGATCATCTCGCGCGGGCAGACCTGCCAGAAATTGCCGATCTCCAGGGTCCAGTCTGCGAGCAGGCGCTCGCTGTAGCGTGAGCGGGTCTCGGCGTAGTGCTCTTCGACCAGGGAGCGGCACTCGTTTTCCCAGTAGGTGCTGGCGATGCGTTGCCAGACCACCGTGTCGGCGTTGACGCGGCTCTCGAAGGAGGTGTCGGGGTCGTAGACGAAGGCCATGCCGCCGGTCATGCCGGCGGCGAAGTTGTCGCCCACCGGCCCGAGTATCACCGCGATGCCACCGGTCATGTACTCGCACCCGTTCGAGCCGCAGCCCTCGACCACGGCGCGGGCGCCCGAGTTGCGCACGCAGAATCGCTCGCCCGCCTGGCCGGCGGCGAACAGCTTGCCGCTGATGGCGCCGTAGAGCACGACATTGCCGATGATCGTGTTCTCGCTGGACGCGAGCGGGCTTGAGGTCGGCAGACGCACGACGATGGTTCCGCCGGAAAGTCCCTTGCCCACATAGTCGTTGGCGTCGCCGCTGACCACGATCTTGAGGCCCTGGACCGCCCAGGCACCGAGCGACTGGCCGGCAGAGCCGCGCAGGCTCACCGTAAAGTAGTTGGGCGGCAGCCCCGACATGCCGAAACGACGGGTCAGGTGGGAAGAGAGCTTGGCCCCGATCGTGCGGTGGGTGTTGCTCATCGTGTAGGCGAGCTGCATCTTCTCCGGCACTTCGAGCGCATCGTCGGCGTCGCTGATGATCTGCTCATCGAGGGTGCCGGGCACCTCGATGCGGCCCTTGCGGGTGGAGTGGCGCGGGTGCCCGCCCGGGTCCGCCTGGGCCAGCAGCGGGTTGAGATCGAGATCGTCGAGGTCGGCGCTGCCGCGGCTGACCTGACTCAGGAGGTCGGTCCGGCCGACGATCTCGTCGAGCGTCGCAGCGCCCAGCGATGCCAGGATCTCGCGCACCTCCTCGCCGATAAAGGTGAACAGGTTCACCACCTTCTCCGGCGTGCCCTCGAACTTGGCGCGAAGCGCCGGGTCCTGCGTGCAAACGCCGACCGGGCAGGTGTTGCTGTGGCACTGGCGCACCAGGATGCAGCCCATCGCGACCAGCGAGGTGGTGCCGATGCCGAACTCTTCCGCCCCCAGCATGGCGGCGGTAACCACGTCGCGGCCGGTCTTGATGCCACCGTCGACTCGGAGCGTGATGGTGTGGCGCAGCCGGTTGAGGGTCAGCACTTGGTGCACTTCGGCGAGGCCCATTTCCCAGGGAACGCCGGCGTACTTCACGCTGCTCTGGGGCGATGCGCCGGTGCCGCCGTCGTGGCCGGAGACCAGGACCACGTCGGCCTTGGCCTTGGCGACGCCGGCGGCGATGGTGCCGATGCCGGCCTCGGCCACGAGCTTGACCGTGACCCTGGCGTTGGGGTTGATCTGTTTCAGGTCGTAGATGAGCTGGGCCAGGTCCTCGATCGAGTAGATGTCGTGGTGCGGCGGCGGCGAGATCAGCGTGACCCCCGGCGTCGAATGGCGCAGCTTGGCGATCTCCTCCGACACCTTGAAGCCCGGCAGCTGTCCGCCTTCGCCAGGCTTGGCCCCTTGCGCCATCTTGATCTCGATCTCGCGGCAGTGGTTCAGGTACTCCGCGGTCACGCCGAAGCGGGCGGACGCGATCTGCTTGGTCGCCGAGGACGCGTTGTCGCCATTGTCGCGCGGCTCGAAGCGCTCGCGCGCCTCACCGCCCTCGCCGCTGCATGATGCGGCCCCGATCCGGTTCATGGCGATGGCGAGCGTCTCGTGCGCCTCCTTGGAGAGTGCGCCGTGCGACATGCTGCCGCTGCTGAAGCGCTTGCGGATCTGAGTGATCGATTCCACCTCGTCGAGTCCGATCTCAGGCCGGTCGGACTTGAAGCCGAGGAGGTTGCGAATCTGAATCGGCGGCAGCGCGTAAACGCCCTCCGCATACTTCTTATAGGTGGCGTAGGAATCGGTCTCCAGCGCCGACTGGAGCATGTGGATGAGCGGCCCGTCGAAGGCGTGCACCTCGCCCGAACGGCGGTATTTCAGGAGGCCGCCCACCGGCAGCACGACTGGGCTCTCCTCGTAGGCCTTGCGGTGCTGCATCAGCACGCGGCGCTTGATGCCGCTGAGCCCGATGCCCGAAAGCCGCGCCGTCATACCGGGGAAGAAGTCCGCGACCAGCGCCCGGCTGAGGCCGACGGATTCGAAGTTGTAGCCGCTCCTGTATGAGCTGAGCACCGAGATGCCCATCTTGGAGAGGATTTTGAGGAGCCCCGCATCGACGGCGCTACGGTAGCGCTCCTCGCACTCCGCCAGGCCGCGGTTGCCGAACAGCCCGCGTTCCTGCCGGTCGGCGATGCTTTCTAGCGCTACGTAAGGATTGATCGAGGTCGCGCCGACGCCGATGAGGACGGCGAAGTAGTGTACGTCGAGGCACTCGGCGGCACGCACGTTGATCGAGGTGAAGGTTCTGAGCCGCTGGCGCACCAGGTGGCTGTGCACCCCACCGGCCGCGAGGATCATGGGGATCGGCGCGCGTTCCTCCGAAACGTGCTCGTCGGTCAGGATCAGGTGGTTCGCGCCGCCGCGCACGGCTTCTTCGGCTTGGGCGCGGATGCGCTCGATCGCCGCGGTCAGCCGGCCGCGGCCGGGGGAGGCGTCGAAGGTGCAGTCGATCCACACCGCCTTGTCGCCCAGATGCTCGATCAGGCCGTCGAATTCGCCGTTGGTGAGGACCGGCGAGTCCAGCTGGAGCAGCGCAGTCTGCTCGGGCTCTTCGGCGAATATGTTGCCCATGCTGCCCAGCCGGGTGAGCAGGCTCATGACGCTGTATTCGCGCAGCGAGTCAATCGGCGGGTTGGTCACCTGCGCGAACATCTGTCGGAAGTAGTAGTGCAGGCCCCGGTACTGACCGGAGAGAACGGCAAGCGGCGTGTCGTCGCCCATCGAGCCGGTCGGTTCCTTGCCGGCCTCCACCATGGGATGGAGCACGAGCTCGAGCTCCTCCATGGAGTAGCCCACCATGCGCTGACGCTGGCGCAGCTCGTCCCGCGAGAAGAGCCGGGGCACCGCTCGGCCCCCGACGAGCGCGCTCGCGTCCACCACATCCGCGACCCAGGCCGCGTAGGGCTTGGCATCCGCGAGCATGTCCTTGATCTCGCGGTTGTGATAGAGGCGCCCCTCGGCGAGATCGACGCAGATCATCTGTCCCGGGCCCAGGCGGCCGTTCTCGACGATCTCCTCGGGCGCGATCGGGACCATGCCGGTTTCCGAGCCCACGACGAGCATTCCGTCGGCCGTAACGCTGTAGCGCATCGGGCGGAGCCCGTTTCGATCCATGCCTGCCAGGATCCAGGTGCCATCGGTTGCGGCCACCGCTGCCGGGCCGTCCCAGGGCTCCATCACGCAATTGCAGAAGTTGTAGAGCGCGCGGTGCTTGGCGGGCATTTCCGGCTTCTTGGACCAGGCGTCCGGAATCAGCAGGCTGTAGGCCGCCGGCACGGAACGGCCTGCACGCACCACGCCTTCCAGCACGGCATCCAGGGCCATCGAGTCCGAGGCTTCCGGCTCGATCAGCGGAAACAGCTCGTTGTTGTAGGCGCCGAAGACATCGCTGGCGGCCCGGGTCTCGTGGCTCGCCATCCAGTTCTTGTTGCCGCGGATGGTGTTGATCTCGCCGTTGTGGGCGAGCATTCGGAAGGGCTGTGCCAGGCGCCAGGTCGGGAAGGTATTGGTCGAATAGCGCTGGTGGAAGATCGCGAACCGCGACACGAAGCGTTCGTCCAGGAGGTCGGGATAGAACGCCGAGAGCTGCTCGGCCAGAAACATCCCCTTGTAGATGAGCGAGCGGCACGAGAGCGAGCAGATGTAGAAGCCGGTGATGTGGTTATCGAGAACCTGCTTCTCGATGCGTCGGCGGATGATGTAGAGGTCGATCTCGAACTGATCGTCATCGACCCCGCGCTCGTTGGCGACCATCACCTGCTCGATTTCCGGCCGGGCGGCGTTCGCCTTCTCCCCGATTACCGACGAATCGATCGGCACCTGGCGCCAACCCAGGATGCCGTGACCGAAGCGGAGGATCTCGGTCTCGACGATGCTCCGGCACGTGTCCTGTGCGCCGAGGTCGGTCTTGGGCAGGAAGACCATGCCGACGGCGAGCCGCCCGCCCTTGGGCCGCTGGCCGGTCGTCTCCACGTGCTCCAGGAAGAAGTCCTGCGGAATCTCTACGTGGATACCGGCACCGTCGCCGGTCTTGCCGTCGGCGTCGACCGCACCCCGGTGCCACACCGCCTTGAGCGCCGCGATCCCGGCCTCGACCACGTCGCGGCGCGGCGTGCCATCGAGCGCGGCGATCAGACCCACACCACAGGACTCGTGCTCGAAGCTGGGGTCGTAGAGGCCGCCGCTCAAATTCGGCTGCAGGGGGTCGGGATGCTGCTCTGGTTTGCTCATGCGGCTGCCTCCCTCACGTCGTCGCGCTCGTCCGCGTTCGCCTGGATATAGCGGTGGATGGAGCGCGCGGCGTCGCGCCCGTCCTTGATCGCCCAGACCACGAGGGAAGCGCCGCGCACGATGTCGCCGATGGCGAAGACGCCGTCGAGGCTCGTCATCATCGTGCTCCAGTCGATCAGCAGCGTGCCCCAGCGCGTCGTCTTGAGGGCAGGCTCGCCGAACAGCGCGGGCAAATCCTCGGGATCGAAGCCGAGCGCCTTGATCAGCAGGTCGGCGTCGATGGAATAGCTCGAGCCCGGGATCGCCTGTGGTGTCTGTCGCCCGCTGGCGTCGGCGACGCCGAGGTGAATGCGCACCGCGCGCACGCCCTCCACCGTCGTATCGCCGAGCACGGCCTCGGGCGCGGACAGCCAGACGAACTCGACGCCCTCCTCTTCCGCGTGCGTGACCTCCTGCATCGACCCCGGCATATTCGCGCGGTTGCGCCGGTAGAGGCAGCGTACCGAGCGCGCCCCCTGGCGCACGGCGGTGCGGACACAGTCCATCGCCGTATCGCCGCCGCCCACGACCACCACGTTCTTGCCGCCGGCGTTGAGGGTACCATCGTCGAAGGCCGGCACCGAGTCGCCCAACCCCTTGCGGTTGCTAGCGGTAAGGTAGTCCATCGCCTGGAAGATGTTGTCGAGGCCGATTCCCGGTAGTGACACGTCGCGCGCCTTGTAAGCGCCGGTGGCGATCACCAGCGCGTCGTGCCGTGCGCGGAGCTCGTCCAGCGAAATGTCACGCCCGACTTCGACATTGAGGTGCATGTGCACGCCGCCTTCGATGAGAAGGTCGGCGCGGCGCTGGACGATGGACTTCTCCAGTTTGAAGTTCGGAATCCCATAGATCAGCAGGCCGCCCACCCGGTCGTAGCGGTCGTAGATGTGGGCCTGATAGCCCATGCGTCGCACTTCCTCGGCGACGGTCATCCCGCCAGGACCGGCGCCGACGATCCCCACCGATTGCGGGCGCTCAACCCTGGGTCGCGGCGGCTTGACCCAGCCGTTGCGGAAGGCGGTGTCGGTGATGTGGCGCTCCACGGCGCCGATGGTGACCGACTCGAAGCCCTTTTCGATCACACAGTTGCCTTCGCAGAGGCGATCCTGCGGGCAAATGCGGCCGCAAATCTCGGGCATGTTGTTGGTGGCGGAGGAAATCTCGTAGGCCTCTTCCAGCCTTCCTTCCGCCGTCAGCATCAGCCAATCGGGGATGTTGTTGGAGACAGGGCAGTGAATCTGACAAAAAGGGACCCCGCACTGGGAGCAGCGCGCCGCCTGGTCGGAGGCGGACTCCGGGCGGAAGTCGTCGTACACCTCCCCCCAGTCGCGGCGGCGGAGAGCCGGCGCCCGCTTGTCCGGGTGCTTCTGCTCGAGCGTGACGAACTTGAGCATGTCTGCGCCCACGCACTTTCTCCCTGGCGTCTGAGCGTGGCGGTCGCGGTCGGCGCTCTTCTCGCGCCCTTCCTTTCTCACATTATAGCGGCATGCGGGGGTGAGCGCCAAGCAATTCGGCGCATTTGAGGCAGTAATACTGTCTAAAAGCCGCTGCAGGCGATCCATCGGATTTCACGGGGGGCGGTCCGACCAAAGCTTCCGCCTATTTTGGGACCGAAACGCGACGATATGTCGCGAGCTGCTCGTCGTGCCTGATCGGGCCAGCGATGGTATAAGCGCGCCGCCGCCCCGAGTCGGTCGACACTGAGGCAGCAGCACGGCCGTGCCGTTCCTTCAAATCGTCGTTCTCACGATCATTCAGGGCATCACCGAGTTTCTGCCGGTGAGCTCGTCCGGGCACCTGGTGTTGGTGCCATTCGTCACCGCATGGCAGGACCAGGGGCTGGTCATGGACGTGGCGGTCCATGTCGGCACGCTGGCGGCGGCCCTGATCTATTTCTGGCGCGATCTCGGGCAAGTCATCCTCGGCTGGATCGGCGGGAACTGGCGGCGGCGGGACCGCCGACTCGGCCGGGCGCTCGGCTTCTACGTGGTGGCCTCGGCGATCCCGGTCATCCTCGCGGGCGGCGCGATCTACGTGCTCGGGTACGAGATGCTCCGGAATCCGGAGGTCGTCGCCTGGGCCACCATCGGCTTCGGCATCCTGCTCTTCGGTGCCGATCGAGTCGGGATCACCGTCCGACGGGTCGAGCACATGTCGCTCGGCCACGCGCTCTACATCGGGCTCGCGCAAGTCCTCGCCCTGATTCCGGGCGCGAGCCGCTCCGGAGTCACCATGACGGCGGCCCGCTGGCTCGGCTACGAGCGGCCGGAGGCGGCGCGCTTTGCCATGCTCATGTCGATCCCGGTGATCGCGGCGAGCGGCGCGGTCGCCGGATTCGAGGTCTGGCGACAGGGCGATCCGATCGTCTACACCAGCGCGGCGCTCGCCGCGGCGCTCTCCTTCGGCGTGGCGATCCTGGCGATCGCGCTGCTGCTCGCCCTGCTGCGGCGCGTGAGCTTCACACCGTTCGTGATCTACCGCCTGCTCCTGGGCGGGGCGATTCTGGTCTGGCTCTATTACTACTCGTGACGCGCCGGCGCGTCGGGCTGGCGGGGAGTGGAGGCTCAGGTCCCGCCCACTGGTGCCGATTCGGTGTTGCCGCGGCGGTAATCGCGCAGATAGGTCGGCAAAATGAGCTCGGCCGCCGTCGCCTCGACGCCGAGATCGGCAAGCGCCAGCGCGTCGGGTGCCACGACGTTGTCGATCCTGAGCAGCTTGACCTGATCCGGCGTCAGCGGCGGGACCGGCGCAAACTGCAGAAGCGTCGCCATCACCCCCGCAGCGAAGAAGGGCACCGGCGCGAACAGCGCCTTGCGGCCGGTCTCTTGCGCGACCAACGCCATCAGCTCGGCGTAGCTGTAGATCGAAGGCCCGCCAAGCTCGAAAGTCTTGCCCTGCGCTGCGTCGTCGCCCAGCACCCGCTGGGTGGCCTCGGCGATATCGCCGACGAAGACCGGCTGGAACCGCGTGGTGCCCGCCTCGAACTCCGGCGTGAGGAACAGCCCGTCGAGCTTCATCTTCGGCAGCCCGTCGAAGAACAGCGGCAGGACCGGGACCAGACGCACCATGGACGCGAAGCGGTTGAAGAAGTCGTCCTCCGGCCCGAACACGAGGCTCGGTCTGAAGACGGTGGCCTTGGGGAACGCCTGCCTGACCGCCGCCTCTCCGGCGGCCTTGGACTGCGCGTATTCCGAAGGCGAAGCAGCATCGGCGCCGATCGCCGAGACATGAAGCAGATGCGCGGCGCCAGCTTCCGCCGCGGCCCGCGCGATGCGGTCGGCCGATGCCACATGGACCGCGTAGAAGTTCTGCCGGCCACGCTCGTAGAGGATGCCGGTCAGATTGATAACGGCGTCTGCGCCAGCGACCGCGCGTCGGACCGACTCCTCGTTCCGCACGTTCGCCTGGACCGGCACGATCTGGCCGACATCGCCGCAGGGGCGCAGGAAGCCGGCGAGCTCCGGCCGCCGTGTCGCGACGCGGATGCCGTAGCCCTCCTGCGCGAGCCGCTGGACGATGTGGCGCCCCAGAAACCCGGTTCCGCCGAAGATCGTGACGATTCGCATGACGGCTCCGTTCGCCCGTCGCGGCCAGTGAAGATCTCCGTCTATCTAGGACAACTCGCGGTGATCGGCCAGATAAATCCACGCCGTCACGGCGGTTGCTTGGGTAGGCGGCCTGCGGGCCATCGCGTTGACATCGCCCGCACTGCGGACTAGGCAGCACGCCATGGCGCAGCACCTCCATCGCGGCGACCTGCCGCCGGGGCTCACCTTCGGCGATTCGGTCGCGATCGACACCGAGACGATGGGCCTCAACCCGCATCGGGACCGGCTCTGCCTGGTGCAGCTCTCCCGTGGCGACGGCGATTGCCACCTGGTCCAGTTCCCGCCGGGCGAGCCCGTGGACGCGCCCCATCTGGCGGCGCTGCTGGCCGACGAGGCGGTGCTGAAGATCTTCCACTTCGCCCGCTTCGACATTGCCGTGCTGGCCCACGCGCTCGGGGTCAACTGCGCGCCGGTCTATTGCACGAAGATCGCCTCGCGCCTCTCGCGCACCTTCACCGACCGCCACGGCCTCAAGGACCTCTGCCGCGACCTGCTCGGCGTCGAGATATCCAAGCAGCAGCAATCCTCGGACTGGGGCGCGGACCGGCTCTCCTCCAGCCAGCTCGACTACGCGGCGAACGACGTTCTCCACCTGCATCCGCTCAAGGAGAAGCTGGACGAGATGCTTGCGCGCGAAGGGCGCTCCGAGCTCGCCGAGGCCTGCTTCGCCTTCCTGCCCTACCGCGCCCGGCTCGATCTCGAGGGCTGGCCCGAGGTGGACATCTTCGCCCACGACTAGCGCGAGTCCGTCGTTGGCGACCTCGCGACAGCCCGCGACCGCGGCCCGCTGGGATCAACCGCGACTTCTTGCCGGGATCCGCTGGGATGAAGTGGGATTCATCGGGATTCGCCGGGATTAAGTGGGATTCACCGGGATTCGCCGGGATGAAGTGGGATTCATCGGGATTCGCCGGGATGAAGTGGGATTCACCGGGATGAAGTGGGATTCGCCGGGACTTGCCGGGATCGATTGGCGCGAACGGGATATCCCGCACGGAACGGGCCCTGCAGGTTCAGCCGTTCCGCCCGTCGTGGCCGATCGCTCACGCACTGCATGGGCCAACAGTGGCACAGGCGGCACCCGCCGTGCACCGCACCATGATCCGGGCTACGGCGCGGCGCCCTCGCTTGCGAAGCCCTGGCCGGCGCGGCCGACCAGCCCCGCCTGCTCGATCCAGACGCGCTCTTCTGCGTCCTCCACCACCCGCCCGATGCGCTGGCACGCCTTGCCGTCACCGCCGAGGATTTCGATGGCGCGGGTCTCGTGCTCCGGCGGCACGATGGCGCAGAAGCCGATGCCCATGTTGAAGACCCGGTACATCTCGGCGTCCTCGATCCCGCCCAGCCGCTGCAGCACGCCGAAGACCGGCGGCGGCGCGGGCAGCGCGTCGAGCCGCATGCCGACCCGCGCCTCGATGCGGGTCAGGTTGAGGAAGCCGTCACCGGTGATGTGGCAGAGCGCGTTCACCGGCACCGCGCTCGCCAGCAGGTCCAGCGCCTCGCGGACATAGATGTGGGTGGGGCGGAGCAGCGCCTCCCCCACGGTCTCGCCGAGGCCTTTAACGCGGTCCTCCACGGCAAGGCCCGCGCGCTCGAAGAGGACCCGCCGGGCCAGCGTCAGCCCGTTGCTGTGGATGCCGCTGCTGGCGATGCCGAGGATGCTGTCCCCCGGCTGCACCGCGGCGCCGACATTGACCGCGTCGAGCGCGACCCGGCCCACGGCCGTCGCCGCCAGATCGAACCCCACGCCAGGCACCGCGCCCTTGATCACGTCGCGCATCGCGGCGATCTCGCCGCCCGCGATGGAGACGCCCGCGCGCCGGGCACCCTCGGCGAGGCCCGCGCCAAGGGCCTCCAGCATCGCGGGCTCGGCGCGCTCGACGGCGATGTAATCGACCAGGGTGATCGGCTGCGCCCCGACGCACACGAGGTCGTTGACATTCATCGCCACGCAGTCGATGCCGACGGTGTCGTAGCGGCCCATCATCTGCGCGATCAGGGCCTTGGTGCCAATGCCGTCGGTGCAGACCGCGACGCCCATGCCACCGAAATCCAGCACGCTCGCGAAATAGCCGAGCCCGACCTTGATCGCGCCGGGGCCGCTGTCGCCGGCCGGCCAGGTGCCGCGCACGTGCCGCACGAGCCCGGCGAGTCCGGCCTCGACCGCATCGGCATCGACGCCGGCGTTGCTGTAGTCCGTCGCTGGGCGTTCCGGCGGCGACGCCATGCCTGTTCTTCTCCTCCATCCGCCCGCAGGCGGGCGGGAGACTCGCTTATCGGCCCACGGTCGGCAAGCGCCCGCCGGCTTTCGATTGCTCGGGCCGCTCGCTATCATCGCCGCCCAGTCACGGCCGGGCGCCGGCCCGCCGGCACCATGCGACAGCGGGAGAAACCATGAGCTCGAAGACCACTGCAACCCCCGAGAACGCGCTCACCAAGGCGGAGATCGACGAGCGATTGGCGGCGTGCACGCTGGCGCGGCTCGCGAGCTATCGCGAGGATGGGATGATCCATATCACGCCGATCTGGTTCGACTGGAACGGCGAGGTCTTCCGGCTCACCCTCGGCGCGGGCCGAATCCACCTCAAGAACCTCGGGCGCGACCCTCGAGTCTCGATCCTGATCGACCGCGACCCCCGCGTGGACGAAGGCGCACAAGGACTCGCAGCCGGCGCATGGGCGATCATGTGCCGGGGCAATGCCACGCTTTCCCAGGACGACGCGCTGATTCGCGAGGTCACCCACGCGGTCCTCGCAAAGGCGCTGGGCCCGGAGGATGCGGACAAGTATGCCGAGCCGGTGATGGCCGAAGGCCGCACCATCGTCACCATCACCCCGCAGGACTGGCTGACCTGGGACTACAACAAGGCCGACGACTAGGGGCGAAAAGATTCGCGCGGCCCACCTCCCCCTGTCCCCCTCCCCCAAAGGCGGAGGGGGGACGTAGGCTGAGAGGGCGCGCTCCTTTTATCCCTCTCCTCCCCGGCGGGGAGGAGAGGGCCGGGGTGAGGAGGGGGCTCAGCTCACAAAGGTTTAGCGACGGAGGCGACGGAACGACCTGCCCGGCAACAGGTGCGGCCGCACGTATCGGCCATTCCTGGTTGCGGGGCGCGGCACGAGGGGCATAATCCGGGCGCTCCCGGCTCCGCACGAGGGATTCGCGTGCGTCACGCGCTCAGTCTGTTCGTCGGCCTTTACGGGCTCTGGCTCGCACTGTCCGGTCATTACACGCCCTTTCTGCTCGCCATTGGCGCCGCCTGCACGGCGTTCGTGGTGGCGGTGGCGTTGCGCATGGACGTGGTGGACCACGAGGGGCACCCCATCCATCTCGGCTATCGCATCCCTCTCTACTTGTGCTGGCTGACGATCCAGATTCTGCTCTCGGCGCTGACGGTCACCCGCATCGTGCTGTCGCCCCGCCTGCGCATCGACCCGGTGCTGGAAACCGTGCCGTCCAGCCAGAAGTCGGACCTCGGCAAGGTGATCTACGCTAACTCCATCACGCTCACGCCCGGCACGCTCACAACGTCGGTGACGGCCGACGGCCTCGAGGTCCACGCGCTCACCCGGCACGGCATGGATGAGCTGAAGGAGGGCGGCATGGACCGGCGCGTCACGGCGGCGGAGGGCGAGTCATGATGTCTCTTGCCGCCGTTGCCGCGCTCGTGGTGACCGTCCTCCTCGCGCTGATCCGCGCGTACCTGGGGCCCACGGTGTACGACCGGGTGGTCGCTGTTAACGCGATCGGCACCATGACCGTGCTGCTGATCGCGGCCGTGGGCTTCCTCATGGGCCGGCCGGAGTTTCTGGACATCGCGCTGGTCTACGCGCTCATCAACTTCATCGGCACCATCGCGGTGCTGCGCCACATCAAGCGCAGGCGCGCGCGTGACGCGGAGGAAGCGGAGCGCGCAGAGAGCGCGGAGGGCGCGCCGTGATCGTCGATATCCTGAGCTGGATCAGCATTGGCATCGGCGCGGCGTTCATCCTGGTCGGTGGCCTCGGGCTGGTCCGCATGCCGGACGTCTTCACGCGGCTCCATGCGTCGAGCGTCGCCGACACCGCCGGCGCGGGCTTCATCCTGCTCGGGTTCATGTTTCAGGCCGGCCTCTCGCTCAACGCGCTCAAGCTCGTGCTGATCTTCGTGTTCCTGGTGTTCACCGCGCCGACCGCCTCCCATGCGCTGGCCCACGCGGCGCTGCTGGACGGAATCCGGCCGTGGGCCCGGAAGCCCAAGGACCCCGCGCCATAGATATCTACGTCGATATTCTGCTCCTGGTCCTGCTGGTCGCAGCCGCGCTCGTCGTGGTCACGCTGCGCAACCTGCTCGCAGCGGCGCTCGTGCTCGGCATCTACAGCTTGGTCATGGCCGCCCTCTGGGTGGTGCTCGACGCCGTCGACGTGGCGTTTACCGAGGCCGCCGTCGGCGCCGGTGTGACCACCGTGTTCATGCTGCTGGCCATCGCCGCTACCGGCCGACACGAGAGGATCGCGCATCGCAGGCCGTGGCTGCCGATTCTGGCCTCGCTCGCGGTGGGCGGGCTGTTGATCTACGGCACGCTCGATCTGCCGGCTTTTGGCGACCCCGAGGCGCCGGCGCAGCAGCACGTAGGGCCTCACTACATCGAGCATGGCGAGGCGGAGACCGGCGTGCCCAACATCGTCACCGCGGTGCTGGCCTCCTACCGGGGCTTCGACACGCTGGGCGAGGTCACGGTGATCTTCACCGCCGGCATCGGCGTCCTGCTGATGTTGGGCATCACGCGCCGCCGCCGGCGCGCGGGCGTGGCCGATGACGCCGACACGAGGGAGCGCGAATGACCGAGCATCTGGTCCTGCGCGTGGTCTCGAAGCTGCTGATCCCGCCGATCCTGCTGTTCGCCCTCTACGTCCAGATGCATGGCGACTACGGGCCGGGCGGCGGCTTTCAGGCCGGTGTGATCTTCGCCTCGGGTCTCATCCTCTACGGTCTCGTCTTTGGGACGGAGGCGGTGCGCAGCGTGGCGCCGCCGCGTCTGCTGACGGTCCTCGCCTGCCTCGGGGTGCTGCTCTACGCGGGCGTCGGTGTCGCCAGCATGATCGGCGGCGGCGGCTTCCTGGAATACGGCGCGCTCTCCGCCGACGCCACCCACGGCAACCACGTCGGGATCATCATCATCGAGATCGGCGTCGGCATCGCGGTCGCCTCCGTGATGACCATCGTCTTCTGCGCTCTGGCCGAGTGGCGCTGAGGTGGAGGCCCTCGCACACGTCAACTATTGGGCCGCGATCGTGCTGGCGATGATCGGGCTCTACGCCGTCATTGCGCCCTCCAACCTGATCAAGAAGCTGATCGGTCTCGGCATCTTCCAGACCGCGATCTTTCTGATCTACATCACGGCGGGGAAGGTCGAGGGCGGCACCGCGCCGATCATCGATGCCGCCTACGGGGTCTACTCCAACCCGCTTCCCCACGTGCTGATCCTGACCGCGATCGTCGTGGCCGTCTCGACTCTCGCGGTCGGGCTCGCGCTCACCGTGGCGATCAAGCGCGACTACGGGACCGTCGAAGAGGACGAGATCGACGAGCAGGATCGGCGATGATCGCGACTCATCTGCCGGTGCTCCAGGTGGCGGTGCCGCTGATCGCGGCGCCGGTCTGCGTGCTGCTGCGGCGCGGCAACTACGCCTGGGCCTTCACCACCGTCGTCTGCTGGGGCCTGCTCGCCATCGCGGCGCTGCTGCTCGACCAGGTGATGAGCGGCGGCGCGATCTCCTATCGCCTCGGCGGCTGGGCACCCCCCATCGGCATCGAGTACCGGCTGGACGGCGTCAACGCCTTCGTCCTGCTGATCATCGCCGGCACCGCCGCGCTGATGATGCCCTATGCGAAGGCGAGCGTAGAGCGGGAGGTCCGGCCCGAGCGGCAACATCTTTTTTACGCGATATTCCTGCTCGCGCTCACCGGCCTGCTCGGGATCACTGCGACGGGCGACGTCTTCAACATCTACGTCTTTCTCGAAATCTCGTCGCTCGCAAGCTACGTGCTCATCGCGCAAGGGAAGCGCAGGCAGGCGCTCACGGCCTCCTACCAATACCTCATCATCGGCACGATCGGCGCTTCGCTGATCCTGGTGGGGATCGGCTTCCTCTACGCCAAGACCGGAACCCTCAACATCGCGGACCTTTCTGTGCGCGTGCCGGCCCTCGGCGAGACCCCGGCGATACTCGCGGCCTTCGCCTTCATCACCGTGGGCGTGCTGATCAAGCTCGCGCTCTTCCCCTTCCACATGTGGCTACCCAACGCCTACGCCTACGCGCCCTCGATGGTCAGCGCCTTCCTCGCCGCGACCGCGACCAAGGTCGGCGCCTACATGCTGCTCCGCTTCGTCTTCACCGTGTTCGGCGTCCATTTCGCCTTCGAGACCCTGCCGCTCACGGAGATTCTGCTCGCGATCTCGCTCATCGCCGTGCTCGCGGGCTCGCTCGTCGCGGTCTTCCAGAGCGACCTGAAGCGCCTGCTGGCGTTCTCCAGCGTGGGGCAGATCGGCTATCTCGGCGTCGGCATCGGGCTCGCCTCGGTGACGGGCGTGACCGGCGCGCTTGTGCACATCTTCAACCACGCGCTGATGAAGGGCGGGCTCTTCCTCGCTGCCGGCACCATCGCCTACCGCCTGGGCGCGACCGATCTGAGCGCCCTGCACGGGCTCGGCCGGCGCATGCCCTTCACCATGGCGGCGGTCGTGATCGGCGGCCTCGGTCTGGTCGGCGTCCCCATCACCTCCGGCTTCGTGAGCAAGTGGTATCTGGTGCAGGCAGCCTTCGAGCAGGATCTCTGGCCGGTGGCGCTCTTCGTGCTCGCCGGCTCACTCATCGCGCTGGCCTACGTGGGCCGTGTGATCGAGGCGGCGTACTTCCGCGCAGCCCCGCCCGATAGCGAGCCGGTGCGCGAGGCGCCCTGGCCCATGCAGCTCTCGACCTGGGCCCTGATCGCGGGCTCGGTCTATTTCGGGCTCCACACCGATCTCACCGTCGGCATCGCCGAGCGCGCGGCGACGGTGCTGCTGGGCGGCGCGCCATGAGCCACGCCGCGCAAATCCTGGCCGCGCTCGCCGTGCCGATCGCAGGCGCGTTCCTGATCTGGGCGACCGCGCGCCGGCCTGTGCTGCAGGAGGCGGTCTCGGTCGTCACCGCCGTCGCGCTCTTCGGCTTGGTCCTCTCGCTTGCGCCGACGGTCGCGGCCGGCGAAGTGCCCCGGATCGCGCTCTTCGACATCGTGGCGGGACTCCCCATCGCCTTCGCGCTCGAACCGCTCGGCATGTTGTTCGCACTGATCGCGTCCTTCCTCTGGATCGCGACGACCGTCTATTCCATCGGCTACGTCCGCGCCAACGACGAGGGCCAACGCACCCGCTACTACATCTGCTTCGCGGCCGCGCTCGCCAGCGCCATCGGCGTCGCCTTCGCCGGCAACATGTTCACGCTCTTCCTCTTCTACGAGGCGCTGACGCTTTCCACCTATCCGCTGGTGACCCACAGCGGAACCGACGAAGCCCGGCGCGCAGGCAGGACCTACCTCGGCATCCTGCTGTCGACCTCGATCGTGCTGCAGCTCTTCGCCATCCTCTGGACCTGGGTGGAGGCCGGCACGCTCGATTTCCGGATGGGCGGGATCCTCGCCGGCGCGGTCAGCGAGCGTACCGCCGCCGTGCTGCTGGTGCTCTACATGTTCGGCATCGGCAAGGCGGCGCTCATGCCGCTCCACGCCTGGTTGCCCGCTGCGATGGTGGCGCCCACGCCGGTAAGCGCGCTCCTGCACGCAGTCGCCGTGGTCAAGGCCGGCGTGTTCACGGTGCTCAAGGTTCTGGTGTACATCTTCGGCATCGATTTCCTGCGCCAGATGGCGGGGAGCGAATGGCTGATCGCGGTCGCGGCTGCGACCATCGTCATCGCCTCGCTGATCGCTCTGCGCCAGGACGACCTGAAGCGCCGCCTCGCCTATTCGACCGTGAGCCAGCTTTCCTACGTGGTGCTGGGGGGCGCGCTCGCCACCAGCGCGGGCGTCGTGGGCGGCGCCATGCACATCGCGACCCACGCCTTCGGCAAGATCACGCTCTTCTTCTGCGCGGGCGCGATCTACACCGCAGCCCACAAGCGGCTGGTGAGCGAGCTCGACGGCATCGGCTACCGCATGCCCGTCACCATGGGGGCCTTCGCCGTGGGCGCGCTCGGCCTGATCGGGCTGCCGCCCTTCGCGGCACTCTGGAGCAAGTGGTACCTGGTGGCAGGCGCCGACGACGGCAGCCAGATCGCGGTGATCGCTGTACTGCTCGCAAGCTCCTTGCTGAACGCGCTCTACTTCGTGCCGATTCTCGTGCGCGCCTTCTTCCCGGCCTCCGGTATGCCGGTGGCGGCCGGCCGCGCCGAGGCGCCCTGGCCGATTCTCGCGGCGACCTTGGTGGCGGCGCTCGGCACGGCCGCGCTCTTCTTCTACCCGCAGGCCCTGCTCAGGCTCGTGGAGCCGCTTGGGGCTGTCCCGTAAGGCATTGCCATGAAGAAGAAATACTGGCTCGACGAACGCCGCAACGTGATGCGGCTCATCTGGGTCTTCGCGGCCCTCTGCGTCGGCGTGCTGGTGATCGACGCCGGCTTCCACCGGCACGAGGAGTTCTTCTGGGAGGGCTGGTTCGGCTTCTACGGGTTCTTCGGCTTCATCGCCTGCGTCGTGCTGGTGCTCGCCGCGAAGGAGCTGCGCCGGCTCGTGATGCGACGCGAGGACCACTATGACGAGTAGTATCCCTCCCGCCTTCGTCTTCCTCGTCGCAGCGGTGCTCGTCCTGCTGCTGCCGGGGGGCGTGCGCCGGCTGCTCCTGCCGGCCGTGCCATTGCTCGGCGGCATCAATCTCTGGTTCGTGTGGCAGGGCGGCGGCGCGCTCGAGGTCCCGTTGCTCGACACGCGGCTCACGCTGCTGCGCGCCGACTCGCTCAGCCTGCTTTTCGGCCTGCTCTTCCACATCGCGGCCTTTCTCGGCGCCATCTTCGCCCTCCACGTGCGTGACCGCCTGCAGCAGGCCGGCATGCTGCTCTACGCGGGCTCCGCGCTCGGCGCGGTCTTCGCCGGCGACCTCATCACCCTGGTCATCTTCTGGGAAGGAGCGACGCTCGGCTCTGTGCTGCTGATCCTCGCCCGGCGCGAGCCGCGCGCGGTGCGCGCCGCCATGCGCTACCTGGTGTTCCAGCTCGTCTCCGGCCTCCTGCTGCTGGGCGGCGCGATCATCGTGATCGGCGACACCGGCTCCAGCACCTTCGGCCATATCGGGATCGGGAGCCTCGGCGGCGTGCTGATTTTCGTCGCCTTCGGCATCAAGTGCGGCTTCCCGCTGGTGCACACCTGGCTCACCGACGCATACCCTGAATCGACGCCGACCGGGATGGTGTTCCTGAGCGCGTTCACCACCAAGCTCGCGGTCTATGCACTGGCCCGCGGCTATGCCGGCACCGAGGTGCTGATCCCCATCGGCACGGCGATGACCGCGTTCCCCATCTTCTACGCGGTGATCGAGAACGACCTCCGCCGCGTGCTCGCCTACAGCATGATCAACCAGATCGGCTTCATGGTGGTGGGCATCGGCATCGGCACCTCGCTCGCCCTCAACGGGGCTGTCTCCCACGCCTTCAACGACGTGATCTTTAAGGGCCTGTTGCTGATGTCGATGGGGGCGGTGCTGCACCAGACCGGCAAGATCAACGGTTCGGAGCTAGGCGGGCTCTACAAGTCGATGCCGCAGACGACCGGGCTCTGCATCGTGGGCGCGGCGTCGATCTCCGCTTTCCCGCTCTTCTCGGGCTTCGTCAGCAAGTCGATGGTGATGAGTGCCGCAGCGGCCGAGGGCTACTGGATCGTCTGGATTCTGCTGCTCTTCGCCTCCGCCGGCGTCTTCCACCACGCCGGCATCAAGATTCCCTACTTCGCCTTCTTCGCTCACGACAGCGGCATCCGCACCCGCGAGCCGCCGCTCAACATGCGCATCGCCATGGCGATGGCGGCGGTCCTCTGCATCGTCATCGGCTGTTATCCGGTGTGGCTCTATTCGCTTCTGCCCTACCCGGTGGACTACGTGCCCTACACCGGAAGCCACGTGCTGGTGCAGGTCCAGCTCCTCTTCTTCTCGGCTTTGGCCTTCGCCTTCCTCAACCTGGCGGGCCTCTATCCGCCCGAGCTTCGTTCGGCGAATATCGACAGCGACTGGCTCTACCGGCGCCTGGTGCCGGGCGTGGCCCGGCGCGTGGAAGGGGCGGCGGCCGCCCTTGCCGCGGTGTTCCGGGAGCAGTCCGCGCGCGGCCTCGATCGCCTGTTCTTCCTGATCGCGCAGCAGCATAGGCCGGGCGGGGTGCTGGCGCGGACCTGGCCGACCGGCGCCGCCGCGCTCTGGATCCTGGTCCTGCTTGGCGCCTGCCTGGTCATCTACTACGTTTAGCGGCGCCGAGCGCCGGCAGGGCAGGGGGCGACGCAGCCATGAAGATGAACGGCGAGTTCCGGGTCCCGACCGATCGGGAAACGGTGTGGCGCGCGCTCAACGACCCCGCGGTTCTGAAGGAGTGCCTGCCCGGCTGTCAGGAAATCGAGAAGACCTCCGACACCGAGATGACAGCGACGCTGGTCATCAAGGTCGGGCCAGTGAAGGCGACCTTCGCGGGCGGAGTCACACTCTCCGACATCGACCCGCCCAACGGCTACACGCTTTCCGGCCAGGGGCAGGGGGGTGCCGCCGGCTTCGCCTCCGGTGAGGCCGAGGTCCGGCTGGTGGAGGAGGACGGCGCGACGCTCCTGCAGTACGAGTGCGACGCGAAGGTCGGCGGCAAGCTCGCGCAGATCGGCTCGCGCCTCATCGATTCCACCGCGAAGAAGCTCGCCAAGCAGTTCTTCGACAGCCTCGCCGAGAGGCTTGGCGGCGGAGAAGAGGCGGAGCCCGCCACCGAATCTCCGCCGGAAACCGAAGCCGTCGCGCCCCCAGAGGCCGCGCCGCCACCCGATCCCGCTCCGGCATCGACTGAGCCTGCCGCGTCACCCGCCGATGCCCCGGCGGAAGCCGCGCCGGATCAGGCTGCGGGGCCGCCGCTCCCACCGGCGGTGCAGCGCAAGGGCCTCCCCACCGCGGCCTGGGCGACGGCGGTGGTGGTCGTTGTGGTGGTGCTCATCCTCGTGTTCATCGGCGTGATCTGAGCCGCGCGTGGTGGTGGTGGCGATTGCCGGGCCTGCCGAGGAGCGGGACGCGATGGCGACGCAGCTGATCGAGACGTTGTGCGGCCGCGGGCGGCGCGTCGCCGTGATCGCGGCGGGTCCGGGTCCGCTCGCCATCGACGAGCCGGGCAAGGACAGCTACGAGCATGCCGCCGCCGGCGCGCGCGATGTCGTCGTGGTCTCGGGTCGGCGCTGGGCGCGCGTGCATCGTAGCGACCCACCGGCACCGCCGCGTGCGGCCGCCCTCGCGGCGCTGGCCAAGGATGCGGACGTGGTGCTCGCGCTGGGTTTCGACGACCACGCGGCACCCCGGCTCACGGTCGAGCCCGGCGCCGACGGCGAGCCCGGCCCAGCGCTAAAGGTGCTGGCCGAGGACGGCCGCCGGCCGGCGTTTCGCCTTGACAAGCCGGAGGCGATCGCCGACCTAATCGAGCGTCTTTCCGAGGAAGCCAGTTGAGATGATGGACGGCGTGGCGATCCCCGACTCCGTCGACGAGACGCTCGCGCTGCTCTCCGGCGGCGACTACGTGGCGGACCGCAACCTGGCGACCAGCCTGTTCATCGCCTTCCGCCTCAACCGCCCCCTCTTCCTGGAGGGCGAGGCCGGAGTCGGCAAGACCGCGCTGGCCGCGGTGCTGGCCGAGCGCCTCGGGCGTTCGCTGCTGCGCCTCCAGTGCTACGAGGGGCTCGACGTCTCGTCCGCCGTCTACGAGTGGAACTACGCGCGGCAGATGATCGAGATTCGCCTGTCGGAGGCGATGGGCGACCGCCAGACCCTCGCCGGCGATATCTTCTCGGAGCGCTTCCTCATCGGCAGGCCGCTGCTGGAGGCGCTACGCCCGCACGACGCGGGCCCGCCGGTGCTGTTGATCGACGAGCTTGACCGCGCCGACGAGCCCTTCGAGGCGTTCCTGCTGGAGGTGCTCGCCGACTACCAGATCACGATTCCGGAGATTGGCACCATCCGCGCGGCGGAGCCCCCCATCGTGCTGATCACCTCCAACCGCACCCGCGAGATTCACGACGCCCTCAAGCGGCGCTGCCTCTATCACTGGATCGACTATCCCGACGCCCAGCGCGAGCGCGAGATCCTGCGCGTGCGCGTGCCCGATGCCGACCCGCGCCTGACCCACGAGGTGGTGGCCTTCGTCCAGCAGCTTCGCGAGGTCGATTTCTTCAAGTCGCCGGGCGTCGCGGAGAGCATCGACTGGCTGCGCGCGCTCTCCACGCTCGCGCAGGAGAGCCTCGATCCCGCGATCGTCGATCAGACCTTGGGCGTCCTCCTGAAGTATCAGGACGATATCGACAAGGCGCGCGGCGGCGAGACACAGCGTATCCTTGCCGATGTCGGTATCGGGATGACCGCCGTCGCGGAGTAGGGCGCGGGCGCCCACCGTCCGGGCATCGGTGTAGAGAGGGAGAAGGGCCGATGAGTTCGCACCGGGCCGCACAGGAGGACATTCTGGGCACCGCCGCCCGCTGGCGCGACGAGGGCAAGGACGTGGCGCTCGCCACCGTCATCGCGACCTGGGGCTCCTCGCCCCGCCCTGTTGGCAGCCAGCTCGTCGCCGATGGCGAGGGCCGCTTCGAGGGCTCGGTCTCCGGCGGTTGCATCGAGGGCGCCGTGATCGATGAGGCGCGCAAGGTCATGGGTTCCGGCGAGCCGAGCGTGCTGCAGTTCGGCGTCTCCGACGAGCAGGCGTGGGAGGTCGGGCTCGCCTGCGGCGGCACCGTCCGCGTGCTGGTCGAGAAGGTCGAGTGAGCGAACGGCAATGCGGCGCGAGATCCTTGACCGGCTGAACGGCGACCGTGCTGCCGAGCGCGGTGTCGCGCTCGTCACGGCGCTCGACGGCGGCGCGCAGTCGCTGGTCTACGCCGAGGGCGATAGTGTGGGGGAATTGCTACCCGACGCGGTTGCGGAGGCGGCGCGGGACGCGCTCCGCACCGACCGGAGCCGGCAGGTGGAGGAGGGGGACGCGACCTGGTTCGTCCACGTCCACAACCCACCGGCCCGCATGGTCATCGTCGGCGCCGTCCACATCACGCAGGCGCTGGCGGGGATGGCCGAGGCCGCCGGCTACGACGTGATCGTCTGCGACCCGCGCCGCGCCTTCGCCGACGACGCGCGCTTCCCCGCCGTCGAGGTCTCGACCGAGTGGCCGGACGACGCGCTGAGCCGGCTCGTGCCGGATCACCGCACCGCCGTGGTGACGCTCACCCACGATCCCAAGATCGACGACCCCGCGCTGGAGGTCGCGGTGCGCGCGCCGGTCTTCTACATCGGCGCGCTGGGCAGCCGGCGGACCCACGGCAAGCGGCTGGAGCGCCTGCGCGCGAAGGGTTTCTCGGACGACGAGCTCGGGCGCATCCACGCTCCCATCGGGCTCGCCATCGGCGCGCGCTCGCCCGCCGAGATCGCGGTCTCGATCATGGCGGAGGTGACGCAGGTGCGCCGGCAGCCGCCCGGAGGCAACAGCTAGTGATTCTCGCCTCATGATCTTCGGCGACGTGCTGGTCGCGGAGGCCGAGGGGCTGATCCTCGCTCACAGCGTGCGCCTGCGCGGCGGCGCCTTCAAGAAGGGGCGCGTGCTCTCCGCCGGGGATATTCGGGCGTTGCAGGCGGCGAAGATCGAGACCGTCTCCGGCGCCCGGCTCGAGCCGGACGACGTGGGCGAGGACGAGGCGGCGCAGGCTGTCGCGCGCGCGGTTGCCGGGCCGGGGCTCACGCTGGGCAAGGCCTTCACCGGCCGCTGCAACATCTTCGCCGAAGGCCATGGCCTTGCCGTCATCGACGATGCGCGGGTGGACCGGCTCAATCTCCTCGACGAGGCCATGACTCTCGGCACCGTGGCCCCTCACGCCCTGGTCGAGGCCGGCCAGATGGTGGCGACCGTCAAGGTCATCCCCTTCGCCGCGGCCCGTTCGGTCGTCGATCGCTGCGTCGGGATCGCGGCGGAGGGCGGGCCGATGCTGCGCCTCGCGCTACTCGAAGCGCGCACGGTCGGGCTGATCCAGACCCGCCTGCCGGGGACGCGGGAGAGCGTGCTCGATTCCACCACGGGCGCGGTCGCGACGCGCCTCGCCCAGCTCGACGGCACACTAGCCGCCGAGGTGCGCTGCGCCCACAGCCGCGCTGAGGTGGCCGACGCGGTGGGCCAGCTTCACGGGAAGGGGTGCGACATCATCCTCATCGCCGGCGCCTCCGCCATCGTCGACCGGCGCGACGTGGTGCCGGCGGCGGTCGTGGAGGCGGGCGGGGCCATCGACCACTTCGGCATGCCGGTGGACCCCGGCAACCTCCTGCTCCTGGCGCGCCTTGGCGAGGCGCGGGTGCTCGGGCTCCCCGGCTGCGCCCGCTCGCTCAAGCTCAACGGCTTCGACTGGGTGCTGCAGCGCATCTTCGCGGGCGTCGATATCGCCGCGTCCGACATCATGCGCATGGGGGCGGGCGGCCTGCTGATGGAGATCCCGAGCCGGCCGCTGCCCCGCAACCGCGCCTCGCCCCGGAGCGCGGAACGCGGGGACGAGGCGGTCGTTCCCGCGGCGCCGCCGCGCATTGCGGCGGTGGTGCTCGCGGCCGGGCAGTCGCGCCGCATGGGCGCGCTCAACAAGCTGCTGATCGAGGTCGACGACGAGCCCATGGTGCGACGCGTCGCCGCCGCGGCACTCGCCTCCAAGGCCGCGCCGGTGGTGGTCGTGACCGGCCACGAGGCCGAGCGCGTGAAGGCGGCGCTCGACGGGCTCGACGTGATCTTCGCGCACAATCCCGACTATGCGGAGGGCATGAGCAGCTCGCTTCACTGCGGCGTCGAAGCGCTCGATCCGGCGCTGGATGGCGCCGTGGTCTGCCTCGGCGACATGCCGCGCACCTCGGCGGACCTGATCGACCGGCTGATCGCGGGCTTCGACCCGCTCGAAGGCCGCGCCATCGGCGTGCCGACCTGGCGCGGAAAGCGCGGCAATCCCGTGCTCTGGGCGGCGCGGTTCTTCGGTGAGATCCGCACCCTCTCGGGCGATGTCGGCGCACGCCACCTGATCGGCGACCACGCGGACGCGGTGTACGAGATCGAGAGCCCCGATCACTCCGTGACCATCGACGTGGATACGCCCGAAGCCCTCGATGCCCTCAGCCGTGCCGCCGCCCGCTGACGGCGGAGCCGGCGGGGGCGGCGAGACTGTCCTGCTCACCCCCGGCCCCCTCACCACCCGGCCCGAGACCCGTGCGGCCATGGACCGCGACTGGGGCTCGCGCGATCCCGCCTTCATCGCGCTCACGGCGCGGGTTCGCCGGCGCCTGCTCACGCTCGCCAACGCCGGAGAGACCTTCACCTGCGTGCCGATGCAGGGCAGCGGCACCTTCGCGGTGGAGGCCCAGCTCGGCACGCTGGTCCCGCGCGACGGCCGGCTGCTGATCCTGGTCAACGGCGCCTACGGCCGGCGCATGGCGGAGATCTGCCGCTGCGCGGGCCGCGCCCACGGCGTGCTGGAGACCGGCGAGACCGAGCCGCCCGAGCGGGCAGCCGCGCTTGCCGAACGGCTCGCGGCCGAGCCCGGCATCACCGATGTCGCGCTGGTCCACTGCGAGACCACGACCGGCATCCTCAACCCCCTCGCCGACCTCGCCGCTGCCGTGAGCGAGACTGGGCGCCGCCTGCACGTCGATGCCATGAGCTCCTTCGGCGGCATCCCAGTCGACCTCGCGCGGCTGCCGCTGACCAGCCTCGCGGCGTCCGCCAACAAGTGCCTGGAAGGCGCGCCCGGCGTCGGCTTCGTCATCGCTCGCACCGGCCACCTCGCAGCTTGCACCGACAACGCCCACGCCGTGAGCCTCGACCTGCACGCCCAGTGGGCCGGGCTGGAGGCCGACGGCCAGTGGCGCTTCACGCCGCCCACCCACGTCCTCGCCGCGCTCGACCGGGCGCTCGATGCGCTCGACGACGAAGGCGGCGTCGCCGGCCGTTTCGCTCGCTACTGGGAGAACTGCCGCACCCTGGTCGAGGGCATGCGCGGCCTCGGCTTCGAGACGCTGCTGGAGGATGCTGTACAGGCGCCGATCATCGTCACCTTCCGCGCGCCCGCGGACCCCGCCTGGCGGTTCCAGGCCTTCTACGACCGGCTGGCGGAACGCGGCTTCGTGATCTATCCCGGCAAGCTCGCACAGGTGGAGAGTTTCCGGGTCGGCTGCATCGGCGCCTTCCGCGCCGACACCATGGCCCGCTTCGTCGCGGCCGCCGAGGCCGCGCTGCGCGAGATGGGTGTCTCCAGCGGCACGCCCGCGCCTTCGTCTTCCCCGGACTAGGACATCCGTGTAGAACGCCCGCACCCGGCGGATGGGTGAGCGAGCGGATCGATGAGCGGCTTCGAACGAATGCTGGTGGCGAACCGGGGCGAGATCGCCATTCGCGTCCTGCGCGCCGCCTACGAGATGGGCAAGGCCACGGTCGCGGTCTACGCGGAGGAAGATCACCTCTCCCTCCACCGCTTCAAGGCCGATCAGTCCTACCGCATCGGCGCGGGCCGCGGCCCCGTCACCGCCTACCTCGCGGTGGAGGACATCATCAAGGTCGCCACGGACACGCGGAGCGACGCGATCCATCCGGGCTACGGCTTCCTCTCCGAATCGCCCGAGTTCGCCGAGGCCTGCGCCGATGCCGGGATCGCCTTCATCGGCCCGCGGCCGGAAACCCTGCGCCTGCTCGGCGACAAGGTGTCTGCGCGGGAGATCGCGGCCCGCGCCGGCGTGCCCACGGTGCCCGCGACCGACGCGCTGCCTGCAGAGCCCGCGGCGGCGCTCGCGCTTGCGAGAGATGTGGGATTCCCCGGCATGCTCAAGGCCAGCTGGGGCGGAGGCGGGCGTGGCATGCGCATCGTCGAGACCGAAGGCGAATTCGAAGCGACCCTGCTCGCGGCCCGGCGCGAGGCGGACGCCGCCTTCGGCAAGGACGACGTCTACCTCGAGCGCTTCATCCGCCGCGCCCGCCACCTGGAGGTCCAGATCCTGGCGGATTCCCACGGCCGGACCGTCCACCTCTTCGAGCGCGACTGCTCGGTGCAGCGGCGCAACCAGAAGATCGTCGAGTGCGCGCCGGCCCCCGGCCTCACGCCGGCGCAGCGCGACGAGCTCACCGGCTACGCGCTCGCCATCGCGCGAGCGGCGGATTATCTCAACGCGGGCACCGTGGAGTTCCTGCACGATCTCGACACCGGGAGCTTCCACTTCATCGAGGTCAACCCTCGCATCCAGGTGGAGCACACCGTCACCGAGCAGGTGACGGGCGTTGATATCGTGCGGGCCCAGATCCGCATCGCCGAGGGCGGCGCCATCGGGGACGGGCCGGACGACGCCTGCCCGCCGCAGGGCGACCTCGCGCTGCGCGGCCACGCGGTGCAGTGCCGGATCACCACCGAGGACCCGCTCGACCGCTTCATTCCCGACTACGGGCGGATCACCGCCTACCGTGCCGCCACCGGCTTCGGCATTCGCCTCGACGGCGGCACCGCCTACACCGGCGCGGTCATTACCCGCCACTACGATTCGCTCCTGGAGAAGGTCACCGCGTGGGCGTCATCGCGCGAAGGCGCGATCGA
>JAPPKP010000136.1 GCA_028819955.1 Rhodospirillaceae bacterium
GATCGAGCAGGCTCACGGGGTCAAGGTGGGGACCCGGCAGCACGACGCGGGCACCGGCCGCCACCGCCGAATAGGGCAGGCCCCAGCCGTTGGCGTGGAACATCGGCACCACCGGCATGATGGTGTCGTGCTGGCTGATGCCGAAGGGCTCGGCCATGCACATCGCCATGGTGTGAAGCACCATGGCGCGGTGCGAGTAGGCGACTCCCTTGGGCCGCCCGGTGGTGCCAGAGGTGTAGCAGACGCCGCAGGCGTCGCCCTCGTCGAGGGTAGGCAGCTCGTCGTCGGGGTCGCCCGACGCCAGCAGGTCCTCGTAGCTCTCGTAGCCTTGCGGTACCGGCTGACCGGAGAGCGCCACCACGAACACCCGCTCCGGCGCGATCTCGGGCCTGGCCTTCTCGAACAACGGCAGGAGCACGTCGTCCACGATCACGAAGCGGTCACCGGCGTGGTTCGCGATGTAGGCGATGTCGTTCGGGTGCAGGCGGAAGTTGAGCGTGTGCAGCACGCAGCCGGCTGCGGGGACGCCAAAGTAGCACTCCTCGTGCGGATGGTTGTTCCACATCATGGTGCCCACCGGGTCGCCCCGCTCCAGCCCCGCCCTCTTGAGCGCCGAGGCAAGCTGGCGCGCGCGCCGGTGGAAATCGCCGTAGCGGTAGCGGTGCAGCGACTTGTCCGGCAGGCGGGTAACGATCTCGCTGTCCTTGAGCAGCGTGCCGGCCCGCTCCAGGTACTGTGTAAGGGTGAGCGGGTAGTCCATCATCGTCGCGCGCATCAGTCTCCTCCGCGTGGCGCCCGTGGCGCATGATGCCGAAGGCCCGGCCGCCCTTCAATCGACACGCGCCGCGCCGGCCGCCCCTCCCTTGCCAGCGCTTCCGATCGCCGTAAGCTGGCCGCCATGCTGCGGCTCACCCAGATTCTCGGCAACGCGACCGACCCGGCAATTGCCGAGCGGCTGCACGCGCTGGAGCACGACGGCCGGGTCGAGACCATCACGCTCGATGCGGCGGATACCGCACGCAAGCGGCTCCGGGTCGCGACCGACAAGGGCACCGATTGCGCGGTGGCGATCGCGCGCTCCGACCGCCTCGCCAACGGTGCGGTGCTGCTGCTGGAGGACGACCGCGCCGTCGTAGTTCGCATGCGCGAGACGGTCTGGCTCGCGCTAGAGCCCCGCGACCTGGCGGCGGCGCTGGACCTCGGCTATTTCTGCGGAAATCTGCACTGGCGGGTGCGGTTCGAAGGCGAAGTCATCAAAGTGGCGCTGGACGGCCCGCGCGAGACCTACGTCGCGCGGCTCGCCCAGCACCTGGCGGACGGCCGGGCGCGCATCATCGAGGAGCAGGACGAATAATGGCGATGCAGACAGCGCAGGACCTGGCCGGGGCGACGGCAGCCGCGAGCGCAGCACGGGTCGGGATCGGCGGGCCGGTGGGCTCGGGCAAGACCGCCCTGATCGAGGGGCTGCTGCCGCTCTTCGCCGCGCGCGGCAGCTCCATGGCCATCGTCACCAACGACCTGGTGACGCAGGAGGATGCTGAGCGCTTGCAGCGGAGCGGGCTGATCTCGCCGGAGCGCGTGGTCGGAGTCGAGGCCGGCGCCTGCCCCCATACCGTGATCCGCGAGGACCCGACGCTCAACATCGAGGCGGCCGACCTCTTGGAGGAGCAGCTTCGCCCCCTCGACTTGATCCTGATCGAGAGCGGCGGCGACAACCTCGCCTCCACCTTCTCTCTCGATCTGGTGGACTACTGGATGTTCGTGATCGACGTCTCGGGCGGGGGCGACATCCCGCGCAAGCGGGGGCCGGGGATCATCCGCGCCGACCTGCTCATCATCAACAAGTCGGATCTTGCACCCCACGTGGGCGTCGACCTCGCGCTGATGCAGGAGGAGGCGTCGGCGGTCCGGAACGGCCGGCCCGTGCTGCTCACCAACTGCCGCACCGGCGAAGGCCTCGACCGGGTCGCCGACCACCTCGCCCACGACGTGCTGATGGAGGGTTAAGCCAGCATGAACGAGGCGGCGGCGGATATGGCGACGGTGAGAACTCGGGAGAGCCTGCTCGAACGCGCCAGGGAGATCATGGACGCCGTGCGCGCGCGCTCGGACGAGACTGAGGAGACCCGGCGGCTCGCGCCCGAGACCATGCAGACCATGCGCGAGGCCGGCATCCACCGCATCCTGCAGCCGGCGCGGCATGGTGGGGCCGAAGCGCACTATTCCGGCCTGGTCGATATCGTGGAGGCCATCTCCATCGCCTGCAGCGCCGCCGGCTGGTGCCTGATCCAGTACTCCTCCCACAACTGCCTGCTCGGCTACTGGCCGCCGGACGGGCAGGACGAGATCTGGGGTGCAACGCCTGACGCCATGGTGGCGGGCGTGCTGATCCCGAGCCTGGGCCGGGCGGTGCGGGCTGACGGCGGCTGGCGCATCAGCGGGCGCTGGCCGTTCGCGAGCGGGGTCTACGGCGCCGACTGGTTCATCGCCGCCGCCTTCACCGAAGACGGCGACAAGCCCAGGCTTGCCCAGATGCACACGATCCCACAGGGCGAGTACGAGATCATCGACACCTGGCACACCGCCGGCCTGCGCGGCACCGGCAGCGCCGACGTCGCCGTGGAGGACGTCTTCGTGCCGGACCGCCGCGCGCTTACCATCGACGCCACCAAGGGCGGCGGCACCGCGCCGGGCTGCGCCGTGAACGACGCGGCGCTCTATAAGCTGCCGGCCTACGCCATGTTCTCCATCAACCAGAGCGCCGCCGCGCTCGGCGTGGCCCAGGCCGTCTACGACGACTTCGTGGCCCGCACCCGCGACCGCGTCGCGCGGATGTCCGGCAAGAGCATGGTCGACTACGCCACCGCGCAGGTCAAGGTGGCGGAAGCCCACACCAACATAGAGACCGCGCGCCTGCTGCTGCACCACTGCTGCGACAAGGGCATGGCGATCGCTGAGAGCGGCGGGATCGCGCCGATGGCGAAGAAATCCGAGCTGCGCGCCCAGGCCACCATGGCGGGCAAGCTCGCGGCCGAGGCGGTGGACCTGCTCTTCCACCTCTCGGGCGGCGCCGGGCTCTACGACAGCAACCCGCTCTCGCGGGCCATGCGCGATGTCAACTGCATCCGTGGCCACATCACCCAGAACTGGGATGTGAACGCGTCGAACCACGGCGGGGTCCTGCTCGGCCTCCCCTCGGCTGATCCGGGGCTTTAGCCCCGGTCTATTCACAATCCCTCAGGCGCCGGGCGCTCGCTTCGCGCGCGGCGAGGTCGCGCCGTCCGGGCCTGCGGCCCGGTTCCCCTTGTTTCGCAAGTCTCGCCGGTTGCCGCGCTCTGTCTTCACGACACCACGAACGTCCCGTGCAGGCCGAGGGGGAGCGGGTAGTGCAAGATGCCCTGCCAGAGCGGCCCGTCGGCGAGGTGGTGGGCGTCGAAGACGCTGAGACCTGAGGCGCCCCGCTCAAGGTCGAGGAAGGGGCCTACCAGCCAGCCGTCGCCGTCCGCCGCCCCGCGCGGCACGAGCACGTGCTCCTCGGGGATCAGGTGGCGCGGGTACGTCCAGCCGTCGACGGCACCCTGGTCGGGATCGATCCGGTCGATGCGCGAGAGCGGCCAGCCGCCGCCCCGCGCGCCGGTGAGCGCGAAGAGCGCGCGGTGCCGAAGCCCGGTGCGGCGCGGGTCGATTCGGGGAAAATCCGCCACATGCGGCGCCACCCGCTCCACCGTGGCGGTCCCGCCGGGCCGCAGCACTATGCGACGGTAGTGCGGGTGAGCGGAGGGGAATTTCCAGTCGCCCTCCATGACCGCGCGCAGGTCGTGGATGGCGAACATCGGGTCCGCCGCCTGGCAGACATCAAGGTGGATGGTGCCGTCCGCCTCCTCCCATCCGTTGCCGTGGTGGAAGTGGAAACCGGGCGGCAGATCGTAGCGACGGACCGGGGCGAGCGTCTCCTTGCCCACCACGATCACGCGGGTGCCGAGCTCGGGCCGCCAGACGTGGGCATCGAGAAAGCTGATCGGACCGGCGGCGAAGCGCTCCGGCTCGACCACGAACGGCGAGATCACCAGCACCAGATGGCGCCGGGTCACGACATAGTCATGCACCATGCCGAGCGGTTCCACGGGGAGCGCATTGAACGCGGCAAGCCGGCCTTGCGGGTCGATGCGGTAGAACAGCAGCAACGGCCGGGGGAAGGTGACGCAGCCGATGTTCCAGCAGGTGCCGTCGGCTTCCACCTTCGGATGCGCCGAGAAGGGCGCGCCGGCGAGGTCCGGCCGCCAGGAGACGAAGTCGCCGGCTGCCAGCGTCTCGGGATCGAATTCCAGCGCCGAGCCACCCTCCCAGAGCGCCATGAGTCGCCCGCCGTGGACGAGCACGGAGGTGTTGGCGGCGTTCATGTCGTCGGGTGCCATGAACGGCGCAACGTCGGGTGGCAGGGTGCCGAAGGCCGGCAGGAGGCGCGTGCCCGCCGCCGTCTCACGCCGGCGTTTCGGCGTGTCCATAATGCGGGCGCGGTGTCTCACGCCGTCTCCGGTGAAGGTGAAGGCCTGCACCATGCCGTCGCCGTCGAACCAGTGGCCG
>JAPPKP010000311.1 GCA_028819955.1 Rhodospirillaceae bacterium
AACACTGTTACCCATGTATCCGGTCCATAGTGTTACCTATGCTTCCGGTTGCTCAGTTCGAGCCGCCGTGACTTCGTAAGGTCGGATACTGCTCTAACTATAGAACAAGGGCGCGGTGTCGTATCCGGCGAAGGCGTCTGCGTCGTGGCCGACGAAGATCTCCGCGTCACGCTCCAGCGCGATATCCTTGAGCCGCTTCATCGAGGCGACCGCCTTCGCCGGGTCCAGATGGAAGCTCGGGATGATCTCCTGCTCCAAGCCCTTGCGCGTGTAGGCGGCATCGGCGGTGAAGAGCATCGGCCGCCGGCCGGCGAGCTCGACCAACAGGCTGTAGTGCCCGGCCGTGTGGCCCGGCGTCTCGAACAGGTGCAGGCCGCTCGCGATCTCCTGATCGCCGCTCACCAGCTCCACGCGCGGGGTCCAGATGTCGCTCTCGGGGTCCGCCGGGACCTCGCGGCCTTCTTTCGCGAGCCGCTCGCGGTAGAGATCGGCGTGGAAGCTCAGGTCGGAGTAGCCCAGCAGCTCGAAGGGCTGGGGCGACGCGCACTGGGCGAACTCGAGCGCGTGGCAGACCGTGCAGGCCTCGCGCAGATGGCGGTTCCCGCCGCAGTGGTCGAAGTGATAGTGCGAGTTGACGACGTAGTCGACGTCCACGGGCCGGAAGCCGGCGAGCGCCAGCGCGCCCACCAGCGTCTGGTTCTCCGCCTGGATCGGCTTCTCGAAGGGCAGCACGGCGTTGACGTGGTCGCAGTCGAACCCGGTGTCGAAGAGATAGAGCCCGTCGGCGTGGTCGATCAGCACGCTGTAGACGGGGAAGCGCACTTCGCCTGCAGGCCCGCGGTTCCAGTAGATGTGGAAGCCGTCGATCACCAGCGTGCCGCCGTCCAGGATAAAGACCCGCGTCTCTTTCATCGCCTCGCCCTCTGTCTCCGCGTGTTCGGCGATTTTACCTGGATGCTTCTGGATATAGGTGGACATGAATGGACGGCGCGACAAATTCGCCCCGCGGAAGCGGGCTGCGCGGCTTTCGAGGTCTCCAGCGTCGCCTCGCCGGGCAGGCCGTGACCCTGGTGATAAATGCGGGCTAGAACTGCGTTCGGAGGCGGAGGCTGACGGTGTAGGCGCTTTCGTTCGATCCCAGGCCGGATGCGGAAACCTCACCGCCCCACGTCCACCCGTTCCACCGGTACGCCGCGCCCAGGCCCAGCACCGTCTGGGTCCGGCCGGCCTCCGAGCCGAGGCGCTCGCCCGAGACGTCCGCTACCGTCTCTGCATCCCCCAGCACCCGCTCCACGCCCAGACGGCCGCGCAGGTCGAGCGTCCGTTCGCTGCCGTCCCACGAGTGCGCGGTTTCCGTGACGACGCCGAGGCCGACGATGGTCCGCGCCGATTCGCGAAGCGAGACACGCGACCCGACCGCATCCTGGAAGTCGTCCATCGAAACGTCCGAACGGGTCAACCACGCCAGGGGCGTCAAAGACAGATCGTCGGCGAGCGTGAACCGCCGGCCCGCCTCGACCCCGAAGGTATGGACCGTCGCACTTGCTCCCCCCTTCAGGAGGCCCCGGCCGTCGGCCCGCGTGTCCGTCTCGTAGCGGGTCACCGAGAAGCGCCCGCTCGCAAAGTAGCCGGCGGCGTTTTCCCAAGAGGCCCCGAACGACGCGCCGAAGCCCGCAGCCTCGATCTTCCCGCCGCCCGTCGGCGCGGACACGTTCGCCGAACCCCGCACGTGGCGCAGCGAGACCGAACCGGTCACGTTCCCCTCCCGGGAAAGCGCAGCCTCCAACCCTGCCTCGGCCTCGAGGCGGCCGAAATCGTAGGCTGCTCCCACGCTCGCTTGCTCCGGTCCATAGGAGCCCCGGCTTCCCGAAACCCTGACCCACACGGGCGCACCTGGCCTGCGCAGCGGCTTTCCGGCCGTCCCCCGGCTGTCCAGCCGCACCATGAACCCCGGCAGCGCCTCGTAGACCGCCGCGCGTGGCGCATAGGAGGTCACGAAATCTGTCGGCATGAACGCCCGTCCCGCAACGGTCTCCGAGGCCGCAAGGGATACGTCGCGCGCGCCGTTTGGCGCCAACCGACCGGTCGCACCCGCCATGCCGTCGTGCAGGACCACTCCGTTGATTGCGACAGTCGTCCGGCCGTCGTCGTTCCTGATCTCGCCCGCGATCGCATCGCTCGGTTGGCGCCCGTCCAACTGTGCCTCGACATGCAGCGCTGCCCCGTCTCCCTCGGCCCGCACGGCAACGCCGGAGTCCGCGCCGACGCTGCCGCGGGGGCCGATCTCGACCCGGCCGCCTCCGTAAAGCCGGACGCCCGCCCCCACGCCCGTGCCGCCTCGCACGCGCCCGTCCACAAAGACATCCTGAGGGCGATAGCCTTCTGCCACCGAGCCGTCGCCCGGCTCGTCCCCGTCCACCTCGACGTCTTCACCGGCCGGGGCCTTGATCGGCCCCGTCCTCCTGCCGAATATCCGGCCGGTGAGGCCGACCAGGATGCCGGAGCTGCCCGGGCCCTCCGCCGTAATCGTCCCGCCGTCGACGCGAACGCTGATGCTGCCTTCGCCCGTGAAATTGAACGACCGAATGCCGGCGACGCTCTCTCCCGTCACCGCGAGTGTCGAATCGCGAACGTCAATGGCGATGTCGCCCGTGCCCTCGTAGCGCTGGCCGCCGCCAATGCCCACGGAACGGTCGCCATTGACCTCGATGTCGAGGTCGCGGGCGGCTATGTCGATGCCGCCGTCGCCGTCGTGCACGAAGGCAATCCCGCCGGAGTCCGTGCCGTTCGTCACGATAGTGCCGCTGCGTACATCGACGTCTATGTCGCCTGTACCCCTATGCATACCGAAAATGCCGTCGAGAAATGTTTCGCCGTGGACCGCGATGTCGACGTCTCGGGCATCGATGGAGAGGTTGCCTGTTCCGTCGCTCCTCCAATAGCTATAGCCAATGCCGTTCGAGCTCCTTTCGCCGTGCGCCTCGATGTCGACGTTTCGCACGGTGATGTCGGTGTCGCCGGCACCAAGATGAAAACCATAGATTCCGTCGACAAAGCTTGGGCCGCGAACCTTTATGTCGACGTCCTGGACCTCGATGCCGACGTCTCCAGTGCCACGATGGGCACCGAATAGGCCTACGGCCAATTCGGCGTCGACATTGATGGTGGTGTCCTGCACGGCGACATTCAGGTATCCCTCGCCGCTTCGGTATCCAAGGATGCCAATCTGCGCCCAGCGCGAATCGGCGCCGTGGACCTCGATGTCGACGTCTCGCACAGTGATGTCGGTGTCGCCAGTGCCACGATGAGAACCATAGATTCCCTCGATGCCTCCCGAGCCGCGAACCTCTATGTCGGAATCCTGGACTTCGACGTTGACGTTTCCAGTGTCATCATGAGCACCGTAAACGCCTGTGGCCCGGTCGGCATCGACCTTGATGTCGGAGTCCTGCACGGAGACGTTCAGGTCTCCCTCCACGCCTTGGGATCCAAGGACGCCGACCCGTCCCCCTTCCAAATCGACGACGACGTTGCGGACGATGAGATCGTGATCGCCGCTGAAGTCGTCGTTTGTGTCGAACTCGTCGCCACGATAGCTGTGGATGGCGAAAGCGCGTTGCCAATCGCTCGCGATCGAGAAGGTGCCGCCCGCGATCTCCGTGCGCATCGCCCCCGACTTCCCGTAGTAGCCGACCGAGATCCCCCTCGCGTTCGAGGTCACGTCGGCGGAAGAGAAGAGCGAGACATCGCCCGCATGGTCCGGCCCCGTCTCGATCCTGACGGCGCTGTAGAGGGGGTCTCCCTCTCCGGGAAAAACCAGTTGGTCGTCGTCGGGGTTGTCGCGGTCGTAGTGTACCGAGAGGTCGTCGGTAAGCCGGATGGTGAAGTCGCCTTCGTCCGTCTCGCCGAGGTGGTACACGATGTTGCCGTCCGTGGCCGCGTCGTAGTTCGAGGGCGAGCAGACGACCGGCGTCCCGGCTTCGGGCTCACCGCATTCGTTCTCTGCCCGCGCCGCGCCGGCGACGCCGAGCGCGACGGCCAAAACAATGACGGCGATGCCGAAAGGAAGCCCGGTGCTCACGCGGCGCACGAGACTTGGGTAACCGGCGTCGCCGATGCCCGGCCGAAACGCCAATGTCGCGAGTTTATTCATGAACCCCGCTCCGATAATCGGGAACGTTGTTTGCTTGAGTTTCGCTGGCCTGCCCCCAGCGCCTGTCCCGGTGGCGATGCTAGTGCATTGACGGCCTCTCGGCCAAGCCGGGCGGTCGGCGTGCGGTCGGCGTAGCAGAGCGGATCAGGGCGGCCAGGACCGCTTGCGATATGAAGGATTGTGCGGCGAGTGAGTGGGCTCCCGCCCGGTCCGATAACGCGCTATCGCTGCCCGCGCACGTAGGGCAGGCCGAGCGCCGCCGGCAGGCTCGCGCGCCGGGCGAACAGCACCAGCACGATCATCACCATGAGGAAAGGCAGCATCTGCACCACGTCCGTGGGCACGTTGACGCCGCCCACCTGCAGCGCGGTGGTGAGCGAGAGGCTCGCGCCGAAGAGGAAGGCGCCGATCAGCACCCAGATCG
>JAPPKP010000296.1 GCA_028819955.1 Rhodospirillaceae bacterium
CCGGCACGGCGACGGAGACCATGAGTCTCTATCTCTACAAGCTCGGCTTCCAGGACTTCCGCCTCGCCTACGCGGGCTCGGCAGGCTTCATCGTGCTGGTGATCACGGTGGTGATGATCAACATGATGCTGCGGCCGATCCGCTACGAGTTGCTGGAGAAGCGCTAGATGGGCGCGCGGAAATTCGGCCCCGGCAGCGCGATCGGGCTCGCCTTCGGGCTGCTCTTCGCGGTGTTCCCGCTGTTCTGGATGGTGTCCACGTCCTTCAAGCCGTCGAACGAGTGGGTCACGACGCCGCCGGTGTGGGTGTCGGAGAACGGCACCGTCACCAACTATCTCGTGATTCTGTGGCCGCAAGTCCTGCTCGACAGGCGCGGCGGTCTCGGCCAGTACACCGAAGAGGGCGAGGTTACCGAGCAGCGCGCGGCCGAGACCGCCGCGGTGAGCGGCGCGGTCGCCGACTTCCTGACCAAGTCGGCGTGGCAGTCGATCCGGGGCTCCGTCATCGTCTCGGTGTTCTCGACAATACTGTCCATTGTGGTCGGCTTCATGGCCGCGGTCGCCATCGCTCGATACCGATTCGGCGGCAACGTCACGCCCTTCTTCATATTATCGGGGCGAATGTTTCCGCCCATTGCGATCGCCATCCCGTTCGTCGTGATGTTCAGCGCGCCGGGGATCGAGGCGACCGATACCTATTGGGGCCTGATCCTGGCCTATGCCGCGGTCACCGTTCCCTTCTCCACGTGGATGTTGAAGAGCTTCATCGACGAGCTGCCTCAGGAGATCGAGGAGGCGGCGATGATGGACGGCATGTCGCGATGGGAGGCGCATCTCAAGGTCACTGTGCCGCTCATCAAGGGTGGGCTGATCGCGACGGCGCTCTTCATCTTCATTCTCAACTGGAGCGAGTTCCTGTTCGCGCTGGTGCTGACCTACACCAACGTCGAGACGATCCCCGTGAAGCTGTCGAAGTACTTCAGCGCGACCTCGGGCCAGCAGTACGGCATTCAGGCGGCGCTCGCCTGCGTCTCGATCGTCCCGCTGGTGATCGTCGGCTTCTTCATCCAGCGGCATCTGGTGCGCGGTCTCACCCTCGGCGCGATCAAGCGTTAGCGGCACGATGGCGAACATCAAGCTGGAGCTGGTGACGCTCCGCAAGGAGTTCGGCGAACTCATCGCCGTCGACGACATGTCGCTCGGCGTCGAGGAAGGCGAGACCATGGCGCTGCTGGGGCCGTCCGGCTGCGGCAAGTCGACCACGCTGAACATGATCGTGGGCCTGGAAGCGCCCACCTCCGGCGATATCCTGATCGACGGGCAGTCCGTGCTCGCAACGCCGCCAGGCCAGCGCAACGTCGGCCTGGTGTTCCAGGACTACGCCGTCTTCACGCACATGAACGTGCGGCACAATCTGGAATACGGGCTCCGCGTGCGCGGCATGAGCCGCCCCGACATGGAACGGGAGGTGGCCAAGGTCGCCGCGTTCCTCCATCTCGAGCATCAGCTCGACAGCAAGCCGCTGGAGCTCGGCGCGAGCGAGCTGCAGCGGGTCGCGATCGGACGGACGCTCGTGACCAACCCCGAGATCCTGCTGCTGGACGAGCCGCTCAGCAATCTGGAAGCCGAGATGCGCAACCAGATGCGCCGCGAGCTCCGGCGCATCCAGGCCGAGACCGGGCAGACCATCATCTACGTCACCCACGACCAGATTGAGGCGCTGTCTCTGGCCCATCGCATCGCCGTCATGGATTTCGGCGCGCTCAAGCAGTACGACACGGCGCACAACGTCTATCACTATCCCGACAACACCTTCGTCGGCAGCTTCCTCGGCAACCCACCGATGAACTTCGTGCGCGGCCAGTTCGGCCATGACGGCAACCGGCCGGTCGTGGCGCAGAACGGCTCGATCATTCCCGTACCGCCATCCAGCGCTACTGGGTTGAGCGACGGTGCCGACGTGATCGTCGGCATGCGGCCCGAGTCCATGTTGTTGGCGGAAGAGGGCGACCCGGAGGCCTTTACCGCCTCGGTTATCGCGGTCGAGCCGCAGGGGCCGGAGACGGTTCTGACGGCACGGGTCGGACAGACCGACCTTAAGCTGATCGTGGAGACCGGCACGCAGGCCCACGAAGGCAGCGACATCGCGATCCGGCCGGACGCTGAGTTGCTGGCCTTGTTCGATGCCGCATCGGGCGTCCGCTTCAAGGCGTGAGCTGAGCCATGGTCGAAACCCTCCTGGAACTTCGCTCCATCTCGAAGAACTTCGGCGCCGTGCAGGCGCTCAACGACCTGAGCCTGGAGGTTCCGCGCGGCTCGCTGATCGTGCTCCTCGGCCCGGCCGGAGCCGGCAAGACGACAACGCTCCGGATCGTCGCCGGCCTCGAAGCGCCGACCTCAGGCGAGGTTTGGGTCGAAGGGCAGAACTTCACCAAGCTTCAGCCCAACCGGCGCGACATCGCGATGATCTTCGACAATCTCGCGCTCTACCCCAACAAGACGGGGTACGAGAACGTCGCCTCCCCGCTCAAGCTCGCCAGAATGCCGAAGGCCGAGATCGCCAAGCGGGTCGACGAGATCGCGGGGCTGCTCAAGATCGGGCACATTCTCGACCGACTGCCGGCGACCTTCAGCGGCGGCGAGCGGCAACGCGTCGCCCTCGGCCGCGCGATGGTGCGCGAGCCGCGCTTCTACCTGCTCGACGAGCCGCTCTCCAGCCTCGACTTCATGCTCCGCATCGAGCTCAGGACCGAGCTGAAACGCTTGCAGCGCGAGCTCGGGCGCACCTTCGTCTTCGCGACACCGGACTACACCGAAGCACTGGCGCTGGCGGATACCGTCTGCGTCCTGCTGGAAGGCGAGGTGCGGCAGATCGCCAAGGCGCAGGAGCTCTATGACGAGCCGGCCGACAGGGACGTGGCCCGGTTCGTCGGCAATCCCAAGATCAATATCGTCCCCGGCCGGCTCACGCGCGAGAACGGCGCGGCGAGGCTCGCCATCGGCTCGATGGACCTGCCCTTGCCGGAGCGCATGGAGCACGGCCTGCCCGCGCACCTGAGCGAGGTCGAGGTTGGGCTCCGGCCCGAGCACGTCCGGATCGTGCCGTCCGCGTCGGGCGAGACGCACCGGACCGGCTACGTCAACGATCTTGAGCCGCTCGGCATGCACACGACGGTCGGTATCGACCTGTCGGGGATCAACCTGGCGCTTACCGTCGCCGGCGTGCAGGAGTTCAACGACGGCGACGCGGTCGAGGTTCATCTCGACACCGAGACCCTGCTGTTCTTCGACCCGGTCTCGGGGCGCCGCGTCGGCAACTAGCCGGCTCGGCAGCGCGCCAGCTTCCCAGTCCCCGGCACGCGGCCGCCGTCGGCAGCGACGGCTCGCAAGGTATGGGCCGCAGACGAGGGAGAATCCCGCGATGCCGAAGACCGCACGCACCGAAGCGCAGCCCCTAAGTATCGAAGACGAAATCACGCAGGAGGCCATCCAGCGTCTGGAAGAGGGCGCCGAGGGGCGGCTGCGGGACATCATGATCAGCTTCACCCGCCATCTCCACGGCTTCATACGGGAGATCGAGCCGACCGAGGAAGAGTGGCTGGCGGCGATCCAGTTCCTCACCGCAACCGGCCAGAAGTGCGACGACCAGCGGCAGGAGTTCATCCTCCTGTCGGACACGCTCGGCGCCACGATGCTGGTCGATGCGATCAACAACCGCAAACCGAGCGGTGCCACCGAGAGCAGCGTGCTCGGGCCGTTCTATCGCGAGGGTGCGCCGAACTACGATAACGGCGCTGACCTTGCGACCGGTGCAACGGACGGTGAGCCGGTGCTCGTCTCCGGCAAGGTGACCGACCTCGACGGCGCGCCGATTCCGGGCGCGGTACTCGACATCTGGCAGACTGCGTCCAACGCCGCGTACGCGGCGCAGGATCCGTCCGGGACTTCGTTCAACCTCTGCGGCCGGCTCACCACCGAGGCGGACGGGCGCTACTCGTTTCGCACACGCAAGCCCGTGAGCTACACGATCCCCGGCGATGGACCCGTCGGCGCCATGCTGGACGCCGCCGGCCGCCACAACTGGCGCCCCGCCCACATCCATTTCATGCTCTCGGCGGCAGGGTATGAAACGTTGGTGACGCAGCTCTTCACCGACGACGACCCCTATCTCGGGACCGATGCGGTGTTCGGCGTCAAGGACTCGCTTGTCGTCCACTACGACGAGACCGACGACGGACTGCGCCTCGACCACGACTTCGTGATGACGGCCGCGGCGTAGCCCACTCGCGATCGGGCGAGAGGGGTATCGTCAGGTACGTTTGAGGGGCCCGCTGCCGTCCCCGACGGTGGGTCCATCGTCGATTCCGCGACTCGACGGTTTCACGCGCGTGTCAATTGCGTGATTCGGGGCGCTCGCTGTCCCAATTCGCATCCATTCTATTAACACACTGAAAATAAATAGTTTTTTTCACAAACTCGGCGCCGGGATGGGACGGTGCTGTCGAGCACATTTTGAGTTGACCGGTTTATGTACCAGATGAGTTGACCGCT
>JAPPKP010000124.1 GCA_028819955.1 Rhodospirillaceae bacterium
TGAGAGAATGAGCGAGACCAAGACCATCGTCTTCTTTCCCGAGGCCGCCTTCGGGCCGGCATTGAACTCGGTGGCGATCGCCCAGGCCTGCCGTGCCCGCGGCCACCGGGCCGTATTCCTGTGCGATCCCGGCTTCTCCGGCGTGTTCGCCAACTACGGCTTCGAGGAAGTACCGGTTCCCATGTCGGAGCCCATGCCGCCGGAGCAGATGGCGAAGTACTGGTCCGACTTCATCAACGGTCACATCCCCAACTTCAGAAAGAGTCCGTTCGACCAGATCGACAACTATGTGAAGGACTGCTGGGACGCGATCGTGGAGACCGCGGTGTGGGCCGAGAAGACGTTGCCGGGCATCCTCGCGGAGCTTCAACCCGACCTCATCTGCATCGACAACGTAATCCTGTTCCCCGCCACCAAGCAGCACGGCGTTCCCTGGGTACGGATCATTTCCTGCAGCGAAAATGAGATTCCCGACCCGGACATACCACCCCACCTCTCCGGGTGCGGGGAGAACGACCGCGCGTGCTTCGCGGCGTTCGAAGACCGCTTCAACGAGGTGATCGGGCCGATCCACGCGCGCTTCAACAAGTTTCTGACGAGCTGCGGCGAAGAGCCCTATCCGCTCGGTCAGTTCTTCGAGCCCTCGCCGCACCTCAACCTGCTGCTCTACCCGAAAGCGGTCCGGTACGCCCGGCAACGGCCCCTCGATCCGGCGCGGTTCCGATACCTGGAGGGCTGCGTGCGCCAGGAGGAGCCCTACGAGGTGCCGCGCTTCGCCGAGCACGGCGACGCGCCTCTCGTCTACGTCAGCTTCGGCAGCCTCGGCGCCGGCGATACCGACCTGCTGAAGCGCATCGTCGCCGCGTTCGCCGGCAAGCCGTATCGGGTGCTGGTCAATGTCGGCGACTATCTCGACGATTACGACCCACCGCCGCCCAACGTGCATCTCGCCGGCTGGTATCCGCAGCCCTCGGTGATTCCGCAGGCCGATGCGGTCATCCACCACGGTGGGAACAACAGCTTCACCGAGTGCCTTTATTTCGGAAAGCCGGCGCTGATCATGCCCTACGTCTGGGATGGTCACGACAACGCCACCCGCGTCGCCGAGACCGGCCACGGCCTTGCGCTGCACCGCTACGACTGGAGCGACGAGGATCTGCTTCGTGCCGTCGACACCCTGATCGGCGATCCAGCCATGCGCGATCGCCTCGGCCGCACCAGCAGTCAGATGCAGGAGGCCGACGGACCGGGATTTGCGGCGGAACTCCTCGAAGGGGTGCTACAGGGTTAGCTCCGATCCCGGCCGGCGACCTTCTCGCCCTTGACGTAGACCGCCCGCACGGCGCGGTCGTCGCCCAGCATCATCAGCGCGAACAGCATGTCCTCCAGGCTCTCCGAAAGCTCCTGGCGGGCTGCCAGCACCGGCGTCGCGCACGGATCGAGGACGACGACATCGGCCCAGCGCCCGGCATCGAGCGTGCCGATCTCGGCCTCCAGACGAAGGCCGCGCGCATTGCCCAGGGTAGCGAGGTAGAACCCGTCGAGGGCGCTGAAGCTGCAGCCTTTCAGCCTCGCGATCTTGTACGCCTCGGCGAGCGTCTGGAGCAGGGAGTAGCTGGTGCCGCCGCCGATGTCCGTGGCCACACCGACCCTGACCGGACGCGGGGCCGCGTACAGATGCTCGATGTCGAACAGGCCCGATCCCAGAAACGTGTTCGAGGTCGGGCAGTGGACGACCAGGGAGCCCGCGTCGTGCAAGGTCTGGCATTCGCGTTCCGAGAGGTGAATACCGTGGGCGAAGACGGAGTTTTCCCCCACGAGGCCGAAGCGCGCATAGACGTCCGTGTAGTCCTTCGACCAGGGAAACAGCCGCTGCACCAGGTCGATTTCCGCGGCGCTCTCGGAGAGGTGCGTGTGAAGCAGGCAATCGGGATGGTCCGCCAGCAGCTCGCCGGCCACGCGAAGCTGCGCTTCGCTCGACGTGACGGCAAACCGCACCGTGAGCGCGTAGCGCAGGCGCTCGACCTCGTGCCACGAGGCGATGAGGTCCGCGCTCTCCCGGGCGCTCGCTTCGGCGCTCTGCGTCACGGCCGGGGGCGCGTTGCAGTCCATCATGGTCGCGCCCGTCATCAGGCAGAGGCCGCGCTGCCGCGCCGCCCGAAAGAGACAGTCGGCTGCCTGCCCGTGCACCGACGAGAAGACCAGGGCGCTGGTGGTGCCGTGGCCCACGAGCTTGTCGAGAAAGCGCTCCCCAGCTGTCCTTGCATGGTCCTCGGAGGCGTAACGCGCTTCCTCGGGGAAGGCGAAACGGTCGAGCCATTCGAGCAGGTCGTGCGCAGGCGCCGCCAGCATGCGGTGTTGCGGGAAGTGAACGTGCGCATCGATGAATCCCGGCAGGATGACCTCGCGCTCATAGCGCTCGCACGGCGCTCCAGCGTGTCCTTGCGGCAGGTCCGCGAAAGCGCCGTGCCACAGGATGCGGCCCTGCCGGCCCACGACCACCGCGCCGTCCTCTTGGCTCTGCATCGCCCGGTCTTGGCCGACGACGCGGGGATCGTCCCGAAAACTCAGCGTGCGGCCGCGCAGGACCCGCGCTGCGGTGTCGGCGCCCGCTGTCATTCCGCGACCCGATCCTCGATGCGGAAGCGCATGATGCGGCAGACGTTGTCGAGCGCGTTCTCGACTTCGACCTCCTGCCCGTTGGCAAGACGCTCTTCGAAGGCTGCGAGAATCATCTGCTTGGTCGCGCCCTTGACCGCGAAGATGAACGGTATCCCGAAGCGCTCCCTGTAGTCGGTATTGAGCGCAGTGAAGCGCTCGAACTCCTCAGGCGTCAGCCGGTCGAGGCCCGCGCCCGCCTGCTCCCCGCGCGAGTCTTCGGTCAAGTCGCCGCCGACCGCCGCGCGGCCGGCAAGATCCGGATGCGCACGCAGCACTGCCAGCCGCTCGTCAAGCGCCGCGCCGCGCAGGGCAGCGGCAAATGCCTGGGCGACCGCCTCCCGGTCCCCGAAGGGACGGGCACCGGCGGCGCGCTCGGCGACCCAGGGCGAATGTTCCGCCACGTCGCCGAACCGCGCGGTGAAATCGGCCGCGGTCATCCGGTTGAGATCGTCGATGGAGAGGAGCATGCCTTACGCCCAGCCGCCCGTCGTCCTACTTGTTGTCGTCGATCCAGGCGCCGAGCTGGGCGCGCTCTTCGTCGGTCATCTCGGTCTCGTTGCCGAGCGGCATGGTGCGGGTCTGGACCGTGAACTTGTCCACCAGCTCCGCGTGACGGAGCAGGTCGTCGATGGTCTCCAGCACCATGTCCTTGGGCGGGGTGTCGAAGCTCTCATGGCTCGGACTCGCCGCGTGGCAGGAGACGCAGTGCTTGTCGACGATGGCCATGACCTCCACGTCGGACACATCGAGATCTAGCATCTCCCGCTGCTGCGGCGAGGTCATCCACACGGCTGCGGCAAGGGCGACCAGCATGACGGGCAGGGTCCAGACGAATCGGGGGAACGGATCGCCGGCCTCGTGGCGGACAAAGGCGTGGCGCAGGGCAGCGCCGCCGACGATGACGAAGGCGACGATCAACCAGGCTTGGGGGTGCGCCGACAGCATCGGGTAATGCCCGCCCACCATGGTCACGAGCACCGGCAGCGTCAGGTAGGTGTTGTGGACCGAGCGCTGCTTGCCGATGGCGCCGAACTTGGGGTCTGGCTCCCGCCCCTCCAGCAACGCCTTGGTGATCTTCTTCTGGTTGGGAATGATCACCGCGAACACGTTGGCCGCCATGAGGGTGCCGATGAAGGCGCCGACATGGATCAACGCGGCGCGGCCGGAGAACACGTTGGTGTAGAGGTAAGCCGCCAGGAGAATCCACGCGAACGTTACGATGGCGAGCAGGGTGGGCCGCTTGCCGACGGGCGAGCGGCAAAGGCCGTCATAAGCGAACCAGCCGACGGCGAGGCTCCCCACAGAGATGCCGACCGCGTGCAGGGGCTCGAGGTCCAGGACTGCGGGATCGATCATCCACGTCCCGGCGCTCAAATAGAATTGGACGATCAGGAGCAGGAAGCCGGTGAACCACGTCAGATACGCTTCCCACTTGAACCAGACCAGGTCGCCGGGCAGCTCCTTCGGTGCAACGGTGAACTTCTCGACATGGTAGAAGCCGCCGCCGTGCACCTGCCACGAAGTGCCCAGCACGCCTTCCTTCATCTTCTCCCGCTTCCTCAGCTTGACGTCGAGAGCGATGAAATAGAACGAGGTGCCGATCCAGCCGATGCCGGCGATCATGTGCGCCCAGCGGAGCAGGAGATTGAGCCAGTCGAGGGCGAAGGCGGCCAAGCGCGTCTCTCCTCGCCTTCACGCCAGGGCACTATCCGAACGAACGGGGTCGTACCGGGTCGGCGCACGGTCCCAGTCTCGCGCAAAGTGCGGCCCGAGAACCCCCATCTCACCCCGGCCCCGGGGGCCCCCCCCCCGCGGGGGGGGGGGGGGCCCCAGGGGCCCCCCCCAAAAACACCCCCCCCCGGGGGGGGGGG
>JAPPKP010000192.1 GCA_028819955.1 Rhodospirillaceae bacterium
AGCCGATCAGGCCGAGCACGGCGAGGCCGAGCAGGGCGTTCTGAACCAGGTCGCCGTCGCCGGTCGCGAGCGAGCGCCCGGCATGGCCGAGGTAGGCGTAGGCCGCAGCGCCCGGCGCCATGAAGACGAACGAGGCGAGGGCGTAGGCCACGAGGCGGATGCGCGTGAGCCCCAGCGCATAGTTCAGCGCGTTGAAGGGAATGAAGGGAATCAGCCGGGTCATGGCGACGAAGCGCCAGCCCTCGTCCTCGACCCCTTCGATCACACGCTTCACCCGTGCCGGCGTGCGGCTCTGGATCCAGTCGGCCAGCACGTAGCGGGCGACGAGGAAGGCGGCCGTCGCGCCCACCGTCGCGCCGACGAGGGCGATGAGGGTGCCGAGATAGGGGCCGAACAGCGCGCCGGCGGCAAGCGTGAAGAGCAGGCCCGGCAGGAAGAGCAGGGTGGCAAGCACGTAGGCGCAGAAGAAGACAACCGGCGCCCAGGGGCCGAACTGGGTGATCCAGGTCTCGAGCGCCGCCGAATCGATGCTGTCGCGGTTCAGCACGGCGAGAACGATGCCGACGACAACCGCGGCCAGCAGCAGGAAGCGCGGCAGCGCCTTGCGCAGGCGTTGGAGGCGGGGGGTTACGGGGGAGGTGCTCACAGTCGTGGTCATGATGCACGTACTCCTTCTGCGGCCGGTGCCGCAGCACGATCGAGACCGAATAGGGGACGTAGACGCGCGCCAAGCGCCGCGCCGGGGAGGGCAGCCAGCAGCCAGAGCCAGCCGTGCACGCTGCCGGAAGCGATGCCGCTGAAGAGGGCACCGATGTTGCAGCCGAAGGCCAGCCTGGCGCCGTAGCCGAGCAGCAGGCCGCCGATCACCGCGCTCGCCACGGCGCCGATGGAGAGCCGGCCACGGGCGGCGAAGCGGCCTGCGAGCGCGGCGCCGAGCAGCGCCCCCAGGATCAGGCCCACGTTCATCACGGAGACCGTGTCCTGCGCCACTCCGGCTTCGAGCTTTCGCGCGGGGCCCGGCCACTGCCAGAAGGTCCACTCGGCAATACCGAAGCCCAGGGCGTCGGCCAGCGAGGCGCCCCAGAGCGCGAAGCCCCAGGTGACGCTCCATGGATGGCCGGCGATCAGCAGTGTCGCGAGGTTGAGGAGAGCCAGGGCAAGCGCGCCCCAGGCGAGCGGCCAGCCGCCGTGCAGCAATCTCTCTCGCCAGTCGCTGCCGGCGCCCCAGACGAGGGGCTCGTGGGCGCCGTGGCGCCGCCGCTCCAGGTAGAGCGCGCCTAGGATGAGGAGACCGATGGCGGCAAGCTGAACCGCGAGGCCCGTCGGCCAGCCAAGCAAGCTGGGGATCGAGAGCGCGGGGAGGCGCGGCTGGGAGAGCCACCAGGGCAGGTGCGCCGTTCCGATCACCGAGCCTGCGATGAAGGCACCGAGCGTGATCGCCATGCGGAGGCTGCCGGTGCCGGCGCCGCTGAGGGTGCCGGAGGCGCAGCCGCCGCCGAGCTGCATGCCGATGCCGAACAAAAAGGCGCCGAGCGCGACCGAGACCCCGACCGGGGCCAGCGCGCCGCCGAGCCCTTGGCCAAAGGCGCTGCCACCGGCGAGTAGAGGCACGAAGGCGACGCTCGCCAGGCCGATCATCAGGAGCTGCGCGCGGACGCCTGCGCCGCGTCGGTCCACCAAGAACCGGCGGGTCGATGCGGCGAAACCGAAGAGCGCGTGGTGGAGGGCCAGGCCCGCCAGTCCGCCCACCACAAGCAGTGCCGCCAGTCGGCCGTCCACCGTGACGGCGAGCGCGACGACGCCGGCGGCGATCAGCGTCCCGGCCACGGCCACCACCGCGACCTGCGGTCGTACAGGAGGCGTTGCGGCAGCCGTTGGCATGGCGGTGCTCATGAAGCTGACTATTGGGCGCGTGCCGGAAGCGCGCCAATAACATTAACTTGAGGGTTCTATTACCAAATGAATGTAGCCAGTGCGGCGCGCGGCCTGACTCCTGCGGCCCGGCAGGCGTCGTCGAGCGTCCCTGCATCGGGCGCCGCGCCGGGGGCGAGGTCGAGTGCGTCGGCCAGCAGGCCGCCGGTGACCAGCACCGAATCGAGGCCGGCGGCATCTGCGCCGGCGATATCGGTGGCGAGGCCGTCGCCGACCGCGAGCACGCGGGCGGGCGGGACGCCAAGCTTGGCCAGCGCGATGTCGTAGACGTCTGGATGAGGCTTGCCGAAGTAGCGCACACGGCCGCCGAGCGCCTCGTAGCGCGCGGCGAGCGCGCCGGCGCAGGGCTCCTGCACGCCGAGCCGAATCACGAGAAGGTCGGGATTGACGCAGATCATGGTGAGGTCGCGGGCGGCTGCGGCTTGCAGCACCGGTTCGTGGTCCTCGACTGTGTTGCTGGCGTCGTCGAGGCCGATCCCGAGCAGAAAGTCTGCCGTCGCAACGTCGGCGGCGGTGTAGCCGAGCCCCTCCAGCACGTCGTCGGAGCCGGGCGGCCCGAGCAGACAGTAGCGGGTGCCCAGTCCTTCGACCGGCGAACGCGCGCGATCGGCGAGGGCCAGCCGAGCGGCGTCGCCGGAGGCGACCACGGCGTCGTAGAGCGCCGCGTCCACCCCTTTGCCATGGAGGACGGCTTCGACCTGCAGCGCGAGCCGTGGCGCATTGGAGAGGAACACCACCCGCTTGCCGGCCTTCCGCAGTTGGCGGACGCAGGCGAGTGCTTCCGGATAGGCCGGCCCGCCCTGGTGCATCACGCCCCAGACATCGAGGATGTAGCCGTCGTATTCGGGTGCAAACGCAGCCAGGCCGGGAAGGATGGGAATCGTCATGGGGCGCCCTTGTCCCATCCGCCGGACGGATTTGCAAAGCGGGGGCCGTACGTTGTGCCGCATTCCGGCCTTCCTATGATGGCGCAATGGTGTCCATGGCGGTCATGGGGAGGAGCATGGCAGGATTTGTGCTGACCGAAGAGCAGCGCGAGTCGTTCGCCGAGGACGGCTTCGTCGTCGTGCCGCGCATCATTCAGCCCGCGACGGCTGAGTGCCTGGGCGAGCGCTTCGAGCCGCTCTTTCGCGGTGAGTTCGAGACCGGGCTCCAGCCGGACGAGTGGAACTGGCGCGAAGGCCGCGACGCCCCCGACCTGACCCGCCAGATCTGCAACGGCTGGAAGGCCGACCGCGCCATTGCCGCGACCGTTCTCTCCGTCGAGGTCGGCGCGGCCTGCGCGCAGCTTTCCGGCTGGCCCGGCGCCCGGCTCGCGCAGGACAACCTGCTGTGGAAGCCGCCGGGCGGCAGGTCCCTCGGCTTCCATCAGGACGCGAGCTACATCGATTGGGTGGTTCCGCCCGAGATGACGAGCTGCTGGATCGCGCTGGACGACACCGCGCGCGAGGCCGGAACGGTCAACTATGTCAGGGCCTCGCACCGCTGGGGACTCTCGCCGATGCCCGACACCTTCCACGCGCCGGAGGACCCATTAGGGGCGCTGAACGACGCCGCGGCGCGCGCAGGCGTGGAGGCGGAGCTGGTGCCGGTGGAAGTGCCGGCGGGAGGCGGGGCCTTCCACCACGGCCGTACCTGGCACGGCTCGCTCGTGGAGGCCGCCGGCGTCGGCCGCCGCAGCCTCGTGGTCCACTGCTTCTCCAGCGCGGCCCGCTTCCACGAAAGCAACGTCGGCGCCATCTACGGCCGCTACAAGCGGGTGGGCGAGACGGCCATGGACGAGACGTTCTTCCCCGTTCTCTGGACAGCCGCAGGCCATCGTTCGTCCTTCATCGAACGCTATCTGGCGGAGGGCTGGAGCGGCGCTTGAGGGATGCACGAAACGCATCGGTGGCCTGCGGCGGACGCGGTTTTCCTCGCTCGGGAACCGCTCTAGAGTGTCGTGTGCGCGAAGCCAATAACAGGATTGGGAGGGTGGTCATGAGAATTCGTCACGTGCTGATCGGAGTCGCCGCGGCAGCGGTGGCCGTCTGGTCGCTTACGACGGCAGCGCCCGCTGCCGACCCCATCAAGGTCGGTTATATCGGTTCCTTCGATACCGACACCGGAAAGAGCACGATCCGGGGCACCGAGATCGCCATCGAGGAGCTCAACGCCGCCGGCGGCGTGCTCGGCGGGCGCATGATCGAGCTGGTCATGGCCGATACGCGCGAGGACGTGCAGGAGGGCATCCGGGCCTACGAATACCTCAATGAAGTCGAGAACGTGGACTTCATCATCTCGGGCTGCATCGACGACGTGTCGCTGGGCTGGCTCGAGCGCATGGCGGAGTACAGGACGCCGACCCTCGACACCTGGACCTCTTACGTCGGCATCATCGACAAGGTCGTCGAGGAGTACGAGAAGTACAAGATGTACTTCATGAACGTCTCCAACGACTACGCGCTCGCGATTCTCTACGTCGACTTCGGCAAGGACGTGCTCGCCAAGAAGATGGGCTGGAAGACCGTGTACGTGCTGCAGGAGGACACCGCGTTCGGCGGCGGCGTCTACGAGTTGATCGAGCAGG
>JAPPKP010000262.1 GCA_028819955.1 Rhodospirillaceae bacterium
TGTGGGTCTCGTTCAGGCAGTCGGTCGCGGTCATCAGGATGGTGCCGAAGGGCCCCACCTCCTCGCGCAGCGCGAGGATCTGCTCGGCCACCGAGTCCGGGTCGCCGGCGACGGAGAAGGCGTCGCAGGCGTACTCCGGTGTCACGTCCTCGTCCGCCATCTCGGGCCCGCTCTTCATGATGGCGTGGAAGGCGGCGCGCCGCACCAGCGTCACCAGGTAGCCGTAGTAGTGGGCGAACGGCCCCTCGGGCTCGCGAACATAGGCCTTGGCCCAGGCGTCGTCCTCCGCCACGAAGATGGAGCGGGCGACGCGCCAGTCCGCCGGCCCCGGCTCGCGGCCGGCCCGCGCGCAGCCGTCCGAGAATCCCTGCCAGTGGTTCTTGATGGTCGAGACCGGCACGAAGTTCGCCGAGATCACGCCCCAGCCGCGCGCGGCAGCGGAGCGCACGCCCCCCGAATCCGGGCTCATGGCGGAAGCCACGAGCGGCGGATGCGGCTTCTGGTAGGGCTTGATCATGGCGCCGACGCCGAGGTCCGGCCAGTGATAGTCCTCGAGCCGGAGGGTCCAGTACTTGCCCCGGATGTCGTAGGGCGGCTCGGTGGACCAGAGCTTGAGCACGGTCTCGATGGCCTCGCCGGCCATCTCGCGGCGCACCTGAAGGTCGGTCACGCCGAACATCTCGAAGTCGCTGACCAGCCCGCCGGGGCTCACGCCCAGAATCAGTCGCCCGTCGCTCAGGTGGTCCAGCAGCGCGGCGTGTGCGGCGGTCTGCACCGGGTGGCGCTGGGGCAGGTTGACCACGCCGGTGCCGAGCTTCATGCGGGTCGTGCGCGCGATCAGGTTGGAGAGGAACATGAAGGGGCAGGTCACCGGCTCGCTCAGCGTCGTGTAGTGCTCGCCGATCCAGAACTCGTCGAAGCCCAGCCGGTCGCAGGCGACCGCGATCTCCACGTCCTCCTTGAGCACCGTGTGGGTGTCCCGCCGGTGATCGTTCACCGGCATCATGAACATGCCGAGCTTCATCCTGCCCTCTCCCTAACCCGGGCCGGAAGGAAACACGGAGCAGCGGTTGGGGGCAAGCGCGGGTCCCAGCCGCGGCGGAGAGTGGATCAGCACTCTTCGGTCTTGCCGCCGGCCTCGCGCCAGGCGGCGATGCCGCCGATCATGTGGCACACGTTGCCGAGCCCGCTCTCGCGCGAGGCATCCACCGCCATCGCCGAGCGCTCGCCGAAGGCGCAGTAGTAGACCAGCCGATGCCCCGGCCTTCCTGCCAGCGCGCGCAGCGCCCCACCCGGACCGATCATGCCCGCCAGCAGACCGTAAGGCGCGTGGACCGAGCCCGGAATCGCGCCCTCACGCTCGCGCTCGCCTTGCTCCCGAAGGTCGACGAGGATGTCGTCGGGTCGCTGGCCGTGCATGACCTCCTGCGCGGTCATCGCGCACTCCGGGTGCGCCTCGTCCGCCTGGCCGATGCCGACGTGCAGGTTCGCCGGCACCGCCACGTCCATCATCTTGGGGTTGGCGAGGTTGAGGCCGTTCATCAGCACCGCGTAATCGGCGGGCGTTGCGACCTGGAGGCGCGGGTTGAAGCGCCGCTCCTCGCCGATCGTGCTCACCGTGTCGCCCTTGTAGTCGTGGCCGGGGTAGACCAGCGTCTCGTCGGGCAGCGTGAGCAGCTTGTTGACGAGCGAGTCGTACTGCTGCAGCGGGTCGCCGTTCTGGAAGTCGGTGCGGCCGGTGCCCCGGATCAGCAGCGTATCGCCGGTGAAGACCCGGTCCTCCATGGCGAAGCTGTAGGACTCGGCCGTGTGGCCCGGCGTGTGCAGCGCGCGCAGGCCGACGCCCTCGATCTCGACCGGATCGCCGTCGCCGACCCGCATCGAGACCACGTCCACCGGCGCCTCCCGCCCCATCACGGTGACGCACTTGGTGCGGTCGCGGAGCTCCGCCATGCCGCTGATGTGGTCGGCGTGGACGTGGGTATCCACCACCTTGGCGAGGGTGAGGTCGAGCTCGCCCAGCAGCGTGAGGTAGCGCTCCACCTGCTCCTGCACCGGGTCGATGATGAGCGCTTCGCCGCCCGCGCGCCCGCCCAGCAGGTACGTGTAGGTGCCCGAGGCCATGTGATAGAGCTGGCGAAAGATCATGGTCCGTCATCCGCCCGTCTATTCGACTGCTCCATTGTAAGGCGTCACCGCGCCGCCGGGCCACCGGAGAGCGCCACCGGACCTTGGTCCGCGGTGCGGAATTCGCACCAGCTCAGGTGCGTTGTCGCCCCGCGGCGATCTTGCGCCAGACTGTCGCGAGCCAGGGCTGCTGATGGCGCGGGCGGCCGGGCGGGCGGTAGTAGCGGTGCAGTTCCATGAAGCCCGCATCCGTGACCAGCGCGCGCCAGGTCTCCAGGTCGTAGAAGCAGCCGTAGCGGCCGCCGACCCAGCCTTCCTGGTTGTCGCCGCGCGGGTTGGAGCAGAAGAGCACGCCGCCCGGCTTCAGCGTTGCCGCGAGGTCGGCGAGCACGCGCGCGATCTGGCTGCTCGGCACGTGGAAGAGCGAGGCGTTGGCAAAGATCCCGTCAAAGCGCACGGCCGGCAGGTCGAGGGCGAGAAAATCCTGATGCAGCACGGTGCAGGCGGTCTCGGCGCGGGCGAGGGCGACCAGCTCGGCCGCGCCGTCGAGGCCCACGACCTCGTGCCCGAGTTCGGTGAAGGCGCGCAGGTCGCGGCCCGGCCCGCAGCCGAGATCGAGAATCGCGTAGGGCGGATCGCCCTCGATGGCGTCGAGCAGCGCCGCGATGTTCTGGCTCACGTCGTGGTCGGCCGTGCCCTGGCGGTAGGCCTCGGCCATGCTGTCGTACTCCGCGAGCGTGATGGCGGCGGCCTTCCGCGCCGCCCGGTCGTCGCCACGCCCCATCGTGCTTACCCGCGCCTTCCGGCGCCGCGATGGTCGAGGCGCCGGGTCTGCGCTAGACTTGCGGTCGGGGAGGACCCATGAGCCAGCTCGTCAACAGGCCGGTCGTCGCGCCGGAGACGCTCGCTTGCCTCAACGCGCTGGAGCGCAAGGTGTTGTGGCTGTCGTCGTGGATGGTCCACAACGCGAACCATCTGCGTCCCGCGCGCGACGGGCTCAAGGTGGGCGGGCATCAGGCGTCCTGCGCTTCGGTCGCCACAATCATGACGGCGCTCTACTTCGACGTGCTCGGACCGAACGACCGGGTCGCCGTGAAGCCCCATGCGAGCCCGGTGTTCCACGCGATCCAGTACCTCTTCGGCAATCAGACCCGCGAGAAGCTCGAGGACTTTCGGGCCTTCGGCGGCGCCCAGAGCTATCCCTCGCGCACCAAGGACAGCGACGACGTCGACATCTCCACCGGATCGGTCGGGCTCGGGGTCGGCATGACGCTCTTCGCGTCGATGGTCCAGGACTACGTGCGCTTCCACAAGCTCGCACCGGAGACGCGCGCGCCCGGCCGCATGATCGCGATCATGGGCGATGCCGAGCTTGACGAGGGCAACGTCTTCGAGGCGCTGCTGGAGGGCTGGAAGCACGACGTCCGCAATCTCTGGTGGATCATCGACTATAACCGCCAGAGCCTCGACCGTGTGGTCTCGGACCGGCTCTTCCAGAAGATCAAAGACTTCTTCCAGGCGGTCGGCTGGAAGGTGGTGATCCTGAAGTACGGCCGCCGCCAGCAGGCCGCCTTCGCAAAGCCCGGCGGCGAGGCGCTCCGCCAGTGGATCGACGACTGCCCCAACGAGCTCTACTGCGCGCTCACCTTCAAGGGCGGCGCCGCCTGGCGCGAGCGGCTCACCCAGGACATCGGCAACGTCGCGGGCACGAAGGCGCTGCTCGCGGACTACGACGACGACGGCCTGCAGGACCTGATGACCAATCTCGCGGGCCACGACATGGAAGCGGTGCTGGAGGCGCTGCGCGAGGTCGATTCCGACGTTCCCCACTGCTTCATCGCGTACACGATCAAGGGCTTCGGCCTGCCCTTCGCCGGCCACAAGGACAATCACGCCGGTATCATGAACGAAGAGCAGATGACGGATTTCCGGGCCGCGATGGACGTGGACGAAGGCGCCGAATGGTCCCGTTTCGCCGGCCTCGGGCTCAGCGAGGAGACGCTCGATTCGTTCATCGCCGCCGCACCCTTCAATCGTAAGCCCGGCCGGCATTCGGCGACGCCTGTGCCGCTTCCCGATGCGCTGCCCTTCCGCCCCGGCCCCCGCATGTCCACGCAGGAGGCCTTCGGCCGCATCCTCAACGAGCTCGGCAAGGGCGAGAGCGACCTTGCGCGGCGCATCGTGACCACCTCGCCCGATGTCACGGTGTCCACCAATCTCGGCGGTTGGGTGAACCAGCGCGGCATCTTCGACCGCGCCGACCGCGAGGACGTCTTCCGCTCCGAGAAGGTGGTCTCGATGCAAAAGTGGTCGCTCAGCCGGAACGGCCAGCACATCGAGCTCGGCATCGCGGAGAACA
>JAPPKP010000042.1 GCA_028819955.1 Rhodospirillaceae bacterium
CGACATGGCTGCCGGTGAGGCCCAGCTCCTCGCGCAGGAAGTCCACCAGGTTCATCCGCGCCTCGATGCGGCGGGTCGCCCGTTCTCCGTTGACCCGCAGGCCGATTTCGACGTTGGTGTCCATCGCTCCCCTCCCTCAGGCCGCCATCGGGGCCAGCACCCGCCTGGCGAGGACCCCGGCGAGATGCCGGCGCATCGCCGCATCCGCATTCAGGTCCTCCGGCGGGTCGAGCTCCTCCTTGAGCGCATTGGCGATCCGGGCGCCGAGGGCGTCTGACCAGCTCTCGCCTTCGAGCAGCGCCGCGCTCCGCACGGCGGAGACGGGCCGCTCGCCCGCCCCGAAGAATACGAGCCGGCCCTGGCCGAACCTGCCGTCCGCCATCTCGACATGGGCGGCGAGGCCGATCATCGCGTAGTCGCCGTGCCGCCGTGCCAGTTCCCCAAAGCCCGACTTCCAGCCCGCTCCGATGCCCGGAACGTCCACTGCGGTCAGCACCTCGCCCGGTTCCAGCGCAGTCTCGTAGAGGCCCTGGAAGAACGCGTCCGCATCCACGGTTCGGGTGCCGCCCTTCCCCGCAATCGTCATCCGCGTGCCGAGGGCGACCGCGCAGGCCGGGAGCTCGGCCGCCGGGTCGGCGAACGCGATGGAGCCGCCGAACGTGCCGCGATTGCGGACCGCCGGATGGGCGATATGCGGCATGGCGCTGGCGATGAGCGGCGCGTGGGTGGCGACGAGGTCCGAGGCCTCCACCTCCGCATGGCGGGTCATGGCGCCGATCCGAAGCCCATCGTCGGTTTCCTCGATGCCCGCAAGGCCCGGCACGCGGCCGATATCGACCAGAATCTGGGGAGCGGAGAGCCGCATGTTGAGAGTGGCCATCAGGCTCTGGCCGCCGGCGAGGACTCGCGCGCCCTCCCCGTGCTCGTCCAGCACGCCGATGGCGTCTTCGAGGCTTTCCGGCCTGACATAGGCGAATGGAGCAGGTTTCATGAGCGCGTTCCCCCGCTATTGCGCCGGATGATCATCATCGGGATGTCGTTCGGCTCCACCGTATAGGGGATGGATGCGAGCGTACCGTGTTTGGTCCGGATGTCGAAGGTCTGGTCGTCCATCGGGTCGTCGGAGACACGTTCGATGCCCGCCTCGGCGAGATAGTCCGGTGTATCGAGGGTCTCGGTCGGGCCGGCGCCCACTCCAGTGGGGCGGTCGCTTTGACTAAACCAGCCGGCGCTCCGCGAGGTTCCGCATCAGCGCCCGCGCGCCGAAGACCCAGGGCCGGCAATCGGGCGAGCGCCGCACGGTGTTCACCAGGGTTCCGAGCGCGGGCGTGGAGATGGTGACCACGTCGCCCACCTTGTGCGTGAAGCCTTCGCCGGGCACGTCCCGGTCCTCCGTCGGCGCGAACAGCGTGCCCAAGTAGAGCATGAAGCCGTCGGGATACTGGTGATGCGCGCCGCAGGTCTGCGCTACCAGGTCTTCCGGGTCGCGGCTGATCTCGACCATCGACGAGGTGCCGTCGAGCACGAAGCCGTCCTGCCCTTCCACCTTCAGCGTCAGCTCGGCGCGGCGCACGTCGTCCAGCGTGTAGCTCTCGTCGAACAGGCGGATGAAGGGGCCGATCGCGGCGGACGCGTTGTTGTCCTTGGCCTTGCTCAAGAGCAGTGCGGAGCGCCCCTCGAAATCGCGCAGGTTGACGTCGTTGCCGAGCGCAGCACCCTTGATCCGCCCGTCGCTCGCCACCGCGAGCACGATCTCGGGCTCCGGGTTGTTCCAGTTGGACTCAGGATGCAGCCCGACGGGTGCGCCCCAGCCCACGGCCGACATCGGCTGCGCCTTGGAGAACACCTCGGCATAGGGGCCGATGCCCACCTCGAGATACTGGGACCAGATGCCCTCTGCGATCAGGGCGGCCTTCACCTTGCCGGCTTCCTCGGAGCCCGGTCGCAAGTTGCTAAGGCGATCGCCGATCATGCCGCCGATGCGCTCGCGGATTGACTGCGCGCGGCTGGTGTCGCCTTCGGCCCGCTCCTCGATCACCCGCTCCAGCATCGAGCCGGCGAAGGTGACCCCGCACGCCTTGACCGCCTGAAGGTCGTTCGGCGCCAGAATGTGCCGCTGGCCGGGGTCGGACCCGGCCGACATGCTCTCCGCCTCAAGCTCGCTCAGCGAACAGAGCAGGCGGCCGGCCTGCCCCTTCACGAACGCGGCCGGGTCGCGCTCCTCCAGCACGTCCGTCATGGTGGGTGCTGCGCGCGTGGTGATGTCGTAGAGCGCGTCGTCCCGCAGCGCGACCACCAGCGGCCCCTCGCCGGGCGCCCACACGCGGCCCACGAAGCAGCCAGCCGATCCGCTCAACCCCGTCGTCGTCACTCTCGTACACTCCTCGCTGCGCGCCTCAGATGGCGGGGATGAGGCGCTCCTTGGGATACTCGGCGCCGACCACGTGCTGAATCGTCACCGCGCGAACCATCTGGTAAGTGCGGATCCGGAACGCCGGATCGCACGACATGCGGATGTACATGTCCTTGCCGCTGATCCCGTAATCGTCCCGGAGCCACTGCATCATGTTGTCGCAGGCGTCGTAGACCGCGTGCTCCATCGGCAGGTTGACCCCCACCGCCACGATGCTGTCCGGCTTCTCGATCCGCACGCAGGGCGCGTGCTTGTTCTTGATCACCGTCGCGCTGAGCTGGATCGTCGCCCGCGTCTCGTCGGCGATGCCGGTGAACTCCGTATCGCCTTGCCCGCCATGCATGTCGCCCACGTAGAGCAGGCCGCCCTCGTGGTAGGCGTTGAGCAGGATCGTGTGGCCGGCGCGCACGTCGCGGCAGTCGATGTTGCCGCCGAAGGGGCCCTGGCCCAGCAGCGAGGTGAAGACCTCGCGCTCCGGCGCGCAGGCCAGCGTCCCGCAGAAGGGCATCAGGTCCCAGGTCAGCTTGTCGGAGTATTTTCCGGTGCCGTCCCGCGTATGCCCGCTCGGGCCGGGAAAGTGCTCGATCACCTGCACGTGCGGCTCCGAGCAGTCCGCCCAGCGCTTCGAATCTCCCAGCGGGCCGATGCCCGGCAGAATGCCCGAGAAGCCGTAGCGCCAAGGGTCGATCCAGTCGATGTGGACGGCGAGCGTATCGCCCCGCTCGCAGCCCTCGACATAGATCGGGCCGACCACCGGGTTGTAGGTCGGCGGCCAGACGCTCTGCAGCGCCACCACATGCTCGCCCTCGAAGTCGTGCACCTCGGGGTCGTCGCTGTCGTCGGCGATGAGGCCGGAGAGCGCGTCGTCGGTCTCGAGCTGAAACGCCTCGCCCTGCGCCACCCGGAGCACCGGCTCGTCCTCCCAGTCGAAGGCGTACTTGCTCGGAATATCGCCCCGATTGATTCTCTGCATCGCGGTCTCTCCCTTGGTCTGTGGTGCTCAGTGGCGGCGGTTCCGAACGGCCATCGTCCGGGTCGCCCCGAGATAGATGTTGCGCACGTCTTCGTTGCCCTCGATCGCCGCGAGCGAGCCCTCGGCGAACACCCGTCCGTAATGCAGCACGGTGACCGGCGCGCCGAGCTGGCGCACGAACGCCATGTCGTGCTCGACGACGACGATCGTAGCACCTTCCTCGTGGAGCGAGTGGACGAGCGCGCCGGTGGCGCGGGTCTCCTCCGGCCCCATGCCGGCGGTCGGCTCGTCGAGTAGCAGGAGCACCGGTCGCATGGCGAGCGCCATACCGATGGCGAGCCACTGCCGCTGCCCGTGCGCGAGCTCGGCCACGCGGCGCTCCTCGGTGCCGGCGAGGTTGAGCCGCTCCAGCAGACGCGCGATCTCGGCATCCATCGCCTCGCCCGCGAGGCTGTGCTGGAGCGGCAGCTGCAGGTTGTGTCGCACGGTGAGGTCGCCGTAGACGCCCAGGTACTGAAACTTGACGCCGATCCCCATGTGGGCGCGGCGGTGCGGCTCGGCCCGCGTGACATCGCGGCCGCGAAACAGGATCGTGCCCTTGTCCGGCTTGATGCTGCCGAGCAGCAGCTTGAAGAAGGTGCTTTTGCCGGCGCCATTGGGGCCGATGATGCAGCGAAGCTCGCCCGGCTTCAGCGAGAAATCGACGCCATCGACCGCACGCACGCCGCCGAAGGCCTTGGCAAGGCCCTGAGTCTGGAGCAGGGCGCCGTTGATTGAGGCCGTCATGCCGACGCCCTGCGCGCGAGCCGCTGGCGCAGCGCCTGGAAGCGCGCGACCGCGCCCGTGATCGCGCCTTCCGGCAGCAGCATCATGACCAGAATCAGAATCGCGCCCTGGACCACGAGGGCGTAGTTGCCCTGCACCGCCAGCTTCTGCGAGAGCCAGAGCAGCACCAGCGTGCCGATCACCGTGGCCGTCAGGCTCTTGCGGCCGGCGACCGCGACCCAGATCACCGGCAGGATGTTGTTCTGCACGCCGAAGACCGTGGGCGTAATGAAGCTCTCCCACGAGACGTAGAGGATGCCGGAGAGCCCGGCGAG
>JAPPKP010000258.1:0-9670 GCA_028819955.1 Rhodospirillaceae bacterium
CGCCGGCGCTGGTGGTGACGGGCAGCTACCTCGGCACCATCAGCCACACGCTCACCACGCTCGCGGCCATTCGCGGGCGCGGCATCGAGGTCGCCGGTCTCGTCATCAGCGAATCGCCGGAGAGCCCGGTGCCGCCGGCGGAGACAGCGGAGACGATCGCGAAGCACGCAGAGCCGCTTCCCATTGCGCACGTGCCACGCCTCTCCGGCTGTGCCGCCCCCTGGCGCGAGGCCCCTTCCCTGGCCCGCGCGCTGGGTCTCCTGGACGGCTGAACGGCCGTCACTGGCTGCCGCCTCCCACCGGTCAACGGTATCTGTCGTTTTCGTTACCGCTTACGTCGCGGGTTGGGGCGTCGCGTGGCGAGCGAACAATCCGGCTATGTCGTTCCGAACATGGAGATTGGACGTGTGCGGGATATGATATGACGGCATAACCTGAGCGATTGAATATTGGCATAACTTATGGAACATTTGCGGATCGACACGTTTGCATCAGGTGAACCACGCGTTCGTCGACTGACGGTGCGTAGCTCGTTGCCCGACTGGCTACGGACCGGGAATTGCGGGGGAGCAAATGAGGCTGTCGCGGCACTTCTCGCCGCAGTCCGCCTCGGGAGCCGGCCATCTTGGAACGTAGCCAAGCGGGACCCCAGCGCGGCCAGCGCAGACGGGCAATCGGTGACGGTGCCTTCGAGGCACCCAATCCGAGCGATGACCGAAGAGTCGGACGCAGAGTTTCCTACGGTCTCGGGCTCCTGCTTCTTGCGTTGAGCGTCGGTCTCGCGGCGGCCTTGTTCCTGACGATAGGCACGGCGACTGCGGATGGTGCGCTCGAGGCGGAGTGCTCCAACCATGCCGTCATCATGGTAGGCCCGAAATCTGCTGGGCCTGCCTCTCGGTGCCCGGCAACACCGCTCTCCCCTTCACAGTGCCTCCATGATGACTAGTGTCGTGTTTCTGAAGTTCATTCGCATTCGGTCTGGCCGGTGCACGGTCTCTCCGATCGAGCCTCTCCAACACTCGTCATGCCCGGACTTGATCCGGGCATCTCTCTCAGCAAGGCCCACCCGTCGCCGGGCAAACACGTGGATGGCCGGGTCACCCCCGGACTTGATCCGGGGGCCGGCCATGACGAGAAAAGGGCGCCGGGCAGGTGGATAGAAACTTCCCGAACGGGACACTAGACGGTCGCCAGGGGACGAGCCCAAGTTTGAGCCGGCGGAAATCGCTGGCCACCCGGCACTTGATATTTCGATTCAGACATTATGAATTATGATACCAATATAGATATAGCTCAAAGCGCGCACAGTCAGTGTCGGTCAAATCTGTCAAGGCGCCATATCGCTTTCGATTGACGACCGCCTGTATATATGCAAGTATTATATCATCATCACTTCTGTTATGTCTCTCCTATCGCCTTGTTGCAGTTCCAACGGGGATGGCTCTGTCCATTGTCCAACGCTGCGCAAGGAATCATGCAGCGGAATTGCGCCAATTCTGCCCATCGCGCACAGGAGAAAGCAGAAAGTATGGGTGATCTCTGTACTCGGCGCGCACCATACTGGTGTATCCGTAATATTATACATAAGAAAATCTTTGGGATTATGACTGAAATAGCCGACAAATACTTTCGTTACATTTCGTTTCCTCTGAAATGTCTTATGGTCACATTGAGCATCACTCTTGTGATGTCTTTGAGTTGGAGTTCGGGGACGGCGCGCGCCAATTCGCTCGACGACTTGACCGCACGTCTCGACAGACTTGAGGAGGAAAACCGGCAGCTCCGGCGCGAGATCGAAGCTCTCCAGGCCCAAATAGTGACACCGGCTGAATCGGAGGAGCCGGCTCCCCGGTCGGCCGCTCAGCGGCAGGAAGGCACCACAGGTTTCGTCCGTATCGATCCCGGCTATGGCTACGAAATCCTCGATCCGACCTCCAGCATCAACCGCAAGCAGCGCCTGATCCTCGATCGCAAGCAGGACGGGGCCCTGCCCCCTGACAATGTGACCGTGCACGGGGCGGTGACGGCGATCGCAAACTACCAAGTCAGCAACAGGAGCGAGAAGTTCGGCTACCTGATGCGCCACCCGACCTCGACCAACCAAGTGGGGGACGAGGTCTCGGAGGCAACGATCCATTCGGCCCAGCTCGGCTTCACTGGCTCGCTCGGCGACTGGATCACCGGCTATGCCGAGATGCTCTTCGATCCCGAGCAAAGCTTCGGCGCCGGCACCAATACCGATCTGGAACGCAACCAGCTGCAGATGCGTCGTGCCTACGCGCTGATCGGCAACCTCGACCGCTCGCCCGTCTATGCCAGCCTGGGCAAGATGGATGTGCCTTTTGGCTTAACCGATACGGTCAATCCATTCACGGCATCCACCGTCTGGCATGCCTTTGGCGCGCTGGCGAACGGCGTGACGGTGGGCTACGCAGGCGACGGCCTCAACCTCTCCGTCATGGGGGTGCAGGGCGGCGCGCAGTTCCGCGCTGCCAACATGCCCGTGGAGGAAACCGCCGTCCCGAGCAGGCTGAACAACATCGCCCTGGACACGAACTACACGTTCGATCTGGGCTCGACGGAGACGCTGCTCCTGGGCGGCTCCTATCTGCGGGGCTCGGCCTACTGCCAGGACTTCCCGATCGCGCACTTCTTGCCCTGTCGGGACAACAACCCGGCCTTCGACATCTACGGCAGGCTCGTTGCCGGCAACTTTACGCTCAAGGGGGAGTTCGCCCGTACCCTCGACCTGTGGCCGGGAACCTTCAATCCCGGCATGCCGGAGTTCGCTGCCAGTGACGTGAAGAGCTTCGACATCGGCACCAAGTACCGATTCGACCTGGACGAAGGGCCGCTCGATCTCTCCGCCGAGTTCAGCCGCTTCGAGGCCGGACCGGGCGGCGCGCCGTGGGAAAAGCAGGATCAGCTCGTGCTGGGCACCGCATGGTTCGCGCTCCCCAGCGTGAAGCTCTTCGCCGAATACATCCGCGTCGACGGATTTGCGCCTCTCAACTTCATGAGCGGGGGCAGCATCAGGGACGAGAACGGCAACGTGATGCCGGACCGCACCGTCAGCGACGCCTCCGCCCACTCCGACGTCTTCATGGTGGGCGTCAACGCGGCGTTCTGACGGGGCGGGGATGAAGCTCCGGTTCCGACTTCACAGGAAACGATTGGCGGCGGGGAAGCCACGCGGCGCAGCACGCCCGGCCTGGCCGCGCTTGCCGCGCCACTGGTCGAGCGCGGTCTCGGTGCGCACGCCGGTGCCCGAGCGCCAGCGCAGCCCTTCCGAGCCGTCGAACACCTGCACGTCCGAGAGCGCTGCGTCGCGGTAGCGCTGAAGGATCACGCCGCGGCCGCGAGTCATGGTGGGCACCTCGGCGGCGGGGAAGATCAGCAGGCGCCGGTTGGTGCCGACGACCGCGACCGTATCGCCCGCCGCCTCGACACAGACCGCAGCCTCCGCCCCCTGCGCCGGGTTGAGCACCTGGCGCCCTGTGCGGGTCTGCGCCACGACCTCGTCCTCGGGCACGAAGAAGCCCCGCCCGTCGCTCGCCGCCACCAGCAAACGTCGGCCCGGCCGGTGGGCGAAGAGCGCGACCGGCTCGTGATCGTTGCCGAGATCGACCATGAGGCGCACGGGCTCGCCGAAGCCGCGCCCGCCGGGCAGCCGGTCCGCCGCCAGCGTGTAGAAGCGCCCGTTGGTAGCGAAGAGCAGCAGCTTGTCCGTGGTCTCCGCGTGGAAGCGGAAGCGCTCGCGGTCGCCATCCTTGTAGCGCACCGCCGTCTCCGCCTCGGCGTGGCCCTTGATCGCGCGGATCCACCCCTTGGCCGAGCAAATCACGGTGATCGGCTCGCGCTCCACCAGCGCCTCCACGGGAACTTCCTGCGGCTGGGGCGCCTCGCCGATGGCGGTGCGGCGCGCGCCAAGCGCCGTCTCCTGCCCGAAGCGCGTCTTGATCTCCGCGATCTCGGCCGCAAGCGCGGTCCTCTGCCGGCGCGTGCTGTTCGCGAGCTTCTCGAGCTGGCTGCGCTCCGCCTCCAGCGCCTCGTGCTCGCGCCTGATCCCCTCTTCCTCCAGGCGCCGCAGCGCGCGCAGGCGCATGTTGAGGATCGCGTCCGCCTGCACGTCGCTGATCTCGAACGCGGCCACGAGCGCGGGCTTGGGCTCGTCCTCCTCGCGCACGATTCGGATCACCTCGTCGAGGTTGAGGTAGGCGACGAGGTAGCCGCCGAGCACGTCGAGCCGGTGCGCGATCGCCGCCAGCCGATGGGCCGTTCGGCGCAGCAGGACTTCGCGCCGGTGATCGAGAAAGGCTTGAAGCACCTGCTTCAGCGTCATCACGCGGGGCACGCCGGCCGAATCCAGCACGTTCATGTTGAGCCCGATGCGGGTCTCCAGCTCGGTCTGGCGGAACAGCATCTCCATCAGGAGCTCGGCTTCGACCGTGCGGCTCTTGGGCTCCAGCACGATGCGCACGTCCTCGGCCGATTCGTCCCGCACGTCCGCGAGCAGGGCGAGCTTGCGGGCCTGGAGCAGCTCGGCGATGCGCTCGATCAGACGCGCCTTCTGCACCTGATAGGGGATTTCGGTGACCACGATCTGGTATTGGCCGCGGCCGATGCTCTCCTTCTCCCACCGTGCACGGCAACGAAAGCCGCCCCGCCCCGTCGCATAGGCCTCGATAATCTGGCCGCGGTCCTCGACCAGGACACCGCCGGTCGGGAAATCGGGCCCCGGCACGAGCGCCACCACCGCTTCGTCCGTGAGCTTGGGATCCTTGAGCAGCGCGGTGAGCGCGTCGCAGAGCTCGCCGGCGTTGTGTGGCGGGATGCTGGTGGCGAGACCCACGGCGATTCCCGTCGCACCGTTGGCGAGCAGGTTGGGAAACGCCGCCGGCAGCACCACGGGCTCGCTGTCGCCGCCGTCGTAGGTCTCGCGAAAGTCGACGGAGTCCTCGTCGAGGCCGTCGAGCAGGGCTTGCGCGACCTCCGTGAGCCGCGCCTCGGTGTAGCGCATCGCCGCGGCGTTATCGCCGTCGACATTGCCGAAATTGCCCTGCCCCTCGACCAGCGCGTAGCGCGCGGCGAAGGTCTGCGCGAGCCGCACCAGGGCGTCGTACACCGCCGCATCGCCGTGCGGGTGGTACTTGCCGATCACATCGCCCACCACACGCGCGCACTTCTTGAAGCCCGCGTCGGGGTCGAGCTTGAGTGCTCGCATGGCGTAGAGGAGACGACGCTGAACCGGCTTGAGCCCGTCCCGCACGTCGGGCAGCGAGCGCGCCGTGATGGTGGAGAGCGCGTAGGCGAGGTAGCGCTCGCTCAGCGCGTCGCCGAGCGGCACCGGGTGGACTGTGCCCTCCGTTACAGTCTCGCTTGCGATTCGCGCCATGACAGCCGCTATAGCACAGGCGGCGCGCCGGTTAACCCGGGCTTCTTACCGTGGTCGCGGCCGCTGCCTGCAAGCGGTCGATGAAGCGCCCGCGCGCCGCGGGCATGCGCCCCCCCTGCCCGCCGAACACGTGCTTCTCGAAGAACCAGCCCGTCAGCCGCAAGCCCGCGACGATGTCGGCGGCGGGGGCGGCGGCGGCGTCCTCCGGCCGCGCGAGGAAAGGCGGCAGCGAGAGCAGCTTCTCCGCATAGGGCGCGGCGGCCTCCCGCGACACCGCCCGTCCGCTGCGCGGCGCCACATAGGCCAGGCCCTCGACTGTACCGGTCGCGGCGCAGGCCGAAAGATCGAGACCGAAGCCAAGCTCGGCGAGCAGCGCAAGCTCCCAGCGCACCACTGCTTCGGCCCAGCGCTCGCTCGCTTCGAGGGCGTCGAGCAGGCGCACGGTAGCGCCGTAAACCTGCGGATACGGGTGCCGCTCCGGCAGGCTTGCCTCAGCCAGCGCGCAGACCGCGGCGAGCGCCGCAAGGCGCTGCGGGTCGTCCAGCAGGAGGCTCGCCCGCGCCCGCACCAGTTCGCAGGTGTAACGGCCGAGATGCTCGGCGAGGCGCGCCTGCCAACGGGCCGAGAGCGTGTTCCCCGCCTCGTAGAGCCCGCGCGCCCGTCGACCGCGCGCACCGTGCACCAATCCGGCGTGGCGGCCGTGATGCTCGGTTAGCAACGAGACCACGGCGGCGCTCTCGCCGTGGCGGCGGGCGGAGAGCACGATCCCCGTATCGCTCCACTCCATCGCCTTCCCTCGAATCGATACCGGGAAACACCGCTGCGCCGACAGTAACAATCATACTTGAAGGCTTGGGATGTGCTCCCCTGGGTCGTTCAAGTATCGAGCTCCATGCTCTGCAGGACCTCAAAGCATGCAGCCAATGGGTGATAGTCCGCCTTCGCTGCCGGGCTCTTTTCGTTGCTGTATTTTTGGCCGTCGCGATTCAGGATGCGGTACCAGGCGCCGTATTCGTGATCCACAAAGTGCCTGTCGGCGTAGCCCCAAACACGGTCGTACCAGTCCCAGTACGTGCCGAGGCCGGTTACGTTGGCCAGAAGGGCCGCCGCCGCGAACGTTTCGGAAAAGACCCAGTAATACTGGTCGGTGTCGAGAATCGTACCGTCCGGCGCAAACGTGTAGTTGATGGCCCCGGTTTCAGGCTCGTACGCACGCGCCAACGCAGTGTCGAATAGTATCCGGGCCTTCGGCACCAGCCAGTCGGACGGGCGGTGCCGATTGAGGATCAGGAGCAGCTTCGACCACTCGGTAAAGTGGCCGGGAAGATAGCCGTAGGGTCGAAAGAGATGCTTCGGATCGTCCTTGTTGTAGCGCCAGTCGTGCGTCCAGTCGGTCTTGTAGTGCTCCCAGATCAGACCGTCGGCCGGCGCCGCCAGATCATGGCAAATGCGGCGGGCCAGCAACGCCGCGCGATCGAGATACCGTGCCTCTCCACTTGCCTCCCATGCGCATAGCATCGCCTCGCACATGTGCATGTTGGCATTCTGACCGCGATAGGCATCGACCTTCGACCAGTCCCCCGCCGCGATCTCGTCCACATAAAGCGATGCGTCCGGGTCCCAGAAGCGAGCCTCGAGCAGGTCCCAGACATCGTCCATCAGGGCGACAGCACCGTCCGCGCCCGCTTTGCGGGCCCCGGCGGCGGCGAGCAGCACGAATGCATGGCCGTAGCAATGGTAGGTGCCGTCCACGACCTCCTGCCCGGAGAGCACCCAGGCATAGCCGCCGTCTTCGCGTTTGTGATGCTCGCGCAGGAACCGGACTCCGTGCGCGGCAGCCGCACGATACTCGTCGGCGCCCAAGACAAGATGGGCGAGCGCGTAGTTGTAGGTGAAGCGGCAGGTCCCGACGAGGTGCTTCGTCATCCGGTCGAAGACGGTTCCGTCGTCGAGCATCTGATTGATGAAGCCACCATATTCCTCGTCGATGCACCGGGGGTGATAGAACCCGATGATGTCGGCGATATGCCGCTTGAGAAATTCGGAGCTTCGGAAATTCGATCGGTCCGACATTCCGTCTACTCCGGAAGAACGACCCCGAGTTTCGACAGAAGGCCGCCATCGACCTTGATGTCCGCGCCGGTCATGAACGGGCAGAGATCGCTGGCAAGGAATGCCGCAACCGCTGCCACATCCTCGATGGACCCGACGCGACCGACGGGATGTCCCCTGCCCCAATCGGCGATCGTGGCTTCGGCGGTGTTGTCGCCCTTCCAGAGGTCCGCCGCCCAGCGCAGCATCGGTGTGTCGATCGCTGCCGGGCAGATAGCGTTTACGCGAATTCCGGCATCGGCGTGATCGAGAGCCATGGCGCGGGTGAGCGCAAGTATCGCGCCCTTCGACGCCGTGTAGGCCGCGACATTGGACTGGGACGCGAATGCCTGTACCGAGGCGAGGTTGACGACGGCGCCGCCGCCGGCCTCTTCGATGTGGGGGACGGCATGGCGGGAGGCCCAGTAGACTCCCTTGAGATTGACCGCCATCACCTCGTCCCAGGTCTCTTCGGGGGTGTCGGTGACGGTGCCGTACCGCTGGATGCCGGCGCAGTTCACCAGGACGTTCAGGCCGCCGAACCGGCCGACCGTCTGCGCAACGGCGTCCTTGACGTCGTCGCCGAGCGAAACGTCGGCCTCGATGGACAACAGATCGCCCCCAGCATCGAGCTGCGCCTGCGCACGCGCAAGGGACTCCGGCTCATTCGAGCAGATCGCCACGCTCGCGCCGCAGGCGAGGAACGCACGAGCGATCCCGAAGCCCATACCCTTCGATCCACCGGTCACGAAGGCGACTTTCCCGGACAGGTCAATTTGCGAAGGATTCGCCATCATAGCGCCTCGTCCTCTGCGACGACCGAGCCCTCAAAATACTTCGGACAGATGGCCATCGGCACTTCGATCCGCCCCATCGCGGACCGCAAGGGGCGCTCGGACAGCAACACTGCCGCACTCGCGGCAGGCTTGCAACGCGGCAGCCGCTTCGTCACAATCGGCATCGCTCTGGGGGAGCCGTACGCGGCTGAGAGGTCGGAACCACCCCGACGACCCCTTGAACCTGATCCGGTTAGGACCGGCGTAGGAAACGAGACGTGCCCTCTTCAGAAATCCCGCAATCCGACTCGGACCCCGCCGTCCGCGTCGAAAGTGCGCGCTTCGGCTTCGAAGGGGCGCTACTCTTCGACGGCCTGGAGCTCGCCCTGGAGCGGGGTCGCTGGACCTGCCTGCTGGGGCCGAGCGGCGTGGGCAAGTCGAGCCTGCTCCGGGTCATCGCCGGCCTGGAGCGGCTCGAGTCCGGCAGCCTGAGCGTCCCGAGCGGCACGTCGATCGCCTACATGGCGCAGCAGGACCTGCTCATGCCGTGGCTCAGCGCGCTCGGCAACGTCTCTTTGGGCGCGCGCCTCAGGGGTGAGAAGCCCGACCGCGACCGCGCGCTCGCGATGCTGGAGCGCGTGGGTCTGGCCGGCGAGGCCGACGCATTGCCCCGCACCCTCTCCGGCGGCATGCGCCAGCGCGTGGCCCTCGCCCGCACGTTGATGGAAGACCGCCCCATCGTGCTCATGGACGAGCCCTTCTCTGCGCTCGACGCGATCACGCGCGCCAGGCTGCAGGAGCTCGCCGCCGGCCTGCTCGCCGAGCGCACGGTGCTGCTGGTCACCCACGACCCGCTGGAGGCGTTGCGGCTGGGGGAGCGAATCTACGTCATGGCCGGCCGCCCTGCCTCGCTGCAGCATGCGCCCGCGCCCGACAGCCCCCCGCCCCGCAGGCTCGGCGACCGCTCGCTCCAGGCCCTGCACGCCGAGCTGCTGGAGCGGCTCACGGCGGCCGACGAGGCCGGCGCCGACGCGCGGCCCCACTGATGGCCCGGATCAAGAATGCGAGTCCTCAGGCTGACGGTAATCTGCGGCCTCCTGGTCCTGGTCTGGCAGGCGGTGGTCTGGCTCGCCGACACGCCCCACTTCATCCTGCCGGGGCCGGCGCGGGTCGGCGTGACCTGGTGGGAGAACGCCGGGCTGATCCTTGGCCACGCCCAGACCACTCTGCTGGAGATCGCGCTCGGCCTCGTGCTCGGCACCCTGCTCGGCGTGATCAGCGCGCTCGTGCTCACCTATGTGCGGCCGGCGCGGCTCTGGCTGCTGCCGGTGCTGGTCGCGTCCCAGGCGGTGCCGGTCTTCGCGCTCGCGCCGATCCTCGTGCTCTGGCTCGGCTACGGCATCGCGTC
>JAPPKP010000258.1:9770-36396 GCA_028819955.1 Rhodospirillaceae bacterium
CGGTCTTCGCGCTCGCGCCGATCCTCGTGCTCTGGCTCGGCTACGGCATCGCGTCCAAGGTCGCGATGGCGACGCTCATCATCTACTTCCCCGTGGCCGCGAACTTCTTCGACGGCCTCCGGCGCACCGAGCCGGGCTGGCTCGATCTCGCCCGCGCCATGGGGGCGAGCCCGTGGCGGACCATGTGGCGAATCCGCGTGCCATCGGCACTGCCGGCGTTGGCCTCGGGCGTCCGCGTCGCGGCGGCGGTGGCCCCCATCGGCGCCGTGGTGGGCGAGTGGGTGGGCTCCAGCGCCGGCCTCGGCTTCCTCATGCTGCACGCCAACGCACGCATGCAGATCGACCTGATGTTCGCCGCTCTGCTCACCCTCGCGGTCTTCGCGGTGGCGATCTACTTCATCATCGACCACGTCATGAGGCGGGCCCTTCATTGGCAGCCGGAGACGTAACTCACCTATAGGGAGGACGATAAATGCAGAGTATGGCCAAGACGTTTGTGGCGGCGCTCGCCCTGTGCCTGGCGGCGGCCCTGATCGCGCCGAAACCGGCGGATGCGGCCGAGAAGCTGACCGTGCTGCTCGACTGGTACGTCAATCCCGACCACGCGACCCTCTTCGTTGCGCAAGAGAAGGGCTATTTCGCGGAAGCCGGCCTGGAGGTCGAGCTGATCGCGCCGGCCGATCCCAACGACCCGCCCAAGCTGGTCGCTGCCGAGAAGGCGGACCTCGCGGTCTCCTACCAGCCGCAGCTTCACCTCCAGGTGGCCGAGGGATTGCCGCTGGTGCGGATCGCGACGCTGGTGGCGACGCCGCTCAACACGCTGTTGGTGCTCGCCGACGGACCGATCCAGTCGATCGCGGACCTCAAGGGCCGCACGGTGGGCTATTCGGTCGGCGGCTTCGAGGACGCGCTGCTCGGCGCCATGCTCGAACGCCACGGCTTGAGTATTGAGGACGTGACGCTGGTCAACGTCAACTTCTCACTCTCGCCCTCGATCCTTTCCGGCCAGGTGGATGCCGTCATCGGCGCCTACCGCAACTTCGAGCTCAACCAGATGGACATCGTGGGCCATCCGGGCCGGGCCTTCTATATCGAAGAGGAAGGCGTGCCGCCCTATGACGAGCTCATCGTCGTCGCCCACACCGACCGGCAGGGCGACCCGGCGATCCGGGGCTTCGTCGATGCGCTGGAGCGCGGCGTGCAGTTCCTGATCAACCACCCGGACGAATCTTGGCAACTGTTCCTGAACGGCCGGGAGGAGCTCGACGACGAGCTCAACAAGCGGGCCTGGCGCGACACGCTGCCGCGCTTCGCGCTGAGGCCGGCGGCGCTCGACACCGCGCGGTACGAGCGCTTCGCGGCCTTCCTCCAGGCTCAAGGGCTGATCCCCGAAGCGCTGCCCGCCTCGGCTTACGCGGTGGAGCTCGACGACTAGCCCCATTCCAGGCCGCGTGCCTGCATCGCCTTCACCCGCGCAAACGCCCTCGCCAGATCTTCAATCCTCGTAGTGCGCCGTGGCATTGTAGTGCTCCTGCCCGTGGCTGTTCGCCAACCACAGGCAGCACGTCATTCCCGTCCCACACATTATCGCGTACACCCCCGCGCACCCGCTTTCCTTGACAGGTCCCTTCACGAACTCTTACAATCCGACAGGGAAAAATAGAGATTGACAAGGTACCTCTGCACGCGAGCAAATCTCCAAATGGCTCTCGTGCAACGCCTTTCCTACGGTGAATGCCAACTGCCGCCATTGGCAAGTGACAGATTGGACCAATGAAAATGAAGATGGAGGTTGGCATGACCCACATCACATGACGGTTGGTATTGTTGGATAGCTTGACTGCTTCATCTACGAGGGCTGAGCCAACATGACTTATGCAACACCAGTTCGACTCTTCCCGGCGAGCTTGCTGTTTGGAATCTAGGCTTCCAGCATGGCCGGCAGAAGTTCTTCCACCAAAGACTTTCTGGCGCAAAGGGAATCCGGCCCGCGCTCAAATTATCGTTACATATTCTTGGCAGTAGTTTCGCCGGCTCTATTGATACTAATTTGGGACATGTCGGTTCGGTTTGGTATAGCAGATGCTCTGCTCTTGCCATCACCAGTCATCATTAGTGAAGCACTCTGGGAAATAATTCTTAAGGGATATAGTGGCTCCGGGATTCTTCTACACGTTGGCATGAGTCTTTATCGCGTTGTCGTGGCTTTCTTCGCTGCGACCGTAGTTGGAATAGTCTTAGGGTTGTTGCGAGGTGCGTATCGCGATGTAAATGCTATATTGCTCGTACCAGCCGAGACAATTCGACCAATTCCGCCTCTGGCGTTTATCCCGCTCTTCATTCTTTGGTTTGGAATCGGAGAGCTTTCAAAAATTCTCCTGATATTCTATTATGTTACGCTGATCGTGATGTTGAACACGGAAGTAGGCGTTCGCAGTGTACCTCAGGACAAAATTCGCGCGGCCCAAGCGCTTGGAGCGAGCTCACGACAGGTGTTCGCCTTTGTTATCATGCCCGCAGCACTTCCACACATTATGGCGGGGTTGCGAGTGGCGGCCGCCGCGGGTTTTTCGATTCTAGTGGCGTCAGAGCTATTGGGAGGCGATTTAGGACTTGGTTTTGTTATCATGGACGCAAGCACATTTTTCCGCATGCCTGAAGTTTTTGTGGGCATTATCTTGATTGGCATTCTGGGATTCATCTGGGATAGAGGACTTAATTTCCTCTTCCGAAAGTTGGTCCATTGGGAAGGAAAGAATTAGCGGGAAGAGCCGTGGAGCCGCGGAAGAAGGCATAAGCGGCCTAAGGACTAGCGGAGCGTACCAGACATCTGTGCCAGTGTTTTGGGGTAACCCACAAGCGCAGGAGGAACTGAGATGTACAGGAAGATGCGATGGAAAGCTTTACAGGGCGCGCTCGTAGCGGCGTTGCTGGTCGCTGGTATCAACCAGACTGGCCACGCAGAAATGAGAATCGCGTGGCAGAGCGCCGACGTTCAAACACTCTTGAGCCTGGCGGATAAGACAGGAATTTTCGAGGACGAAGGTCTGGAGTACAGCCTGCGGTCTTTCCCCTCAGGAGGAACGATACTGCCTGCCATGGCTGCAAAGGAAGTGGACATCGGGTGGATGGGAGAGTTTGCAGCTCTCACCGGGTTTACGAATGGAATTCCACTCGAGGTTATCATGGTCGAGCAAGATTGGCCATCGTACTTGCGCGTCATTGTTCAACCTGAGTCCGGAATAACAGATATAACAGAGCTGAAAGGCGCGAAGATTGGCATGGCCTTCGGGTCCTCGGGCCACAACCATGCGTTGCTCATGTTGGATCGAGCTGGCTTGAGTGCCTCGGATGTGACATTGATCAATCTTCAACCGGCTCAGCTGCCTGCAGCGATGCTCGCAAAGCAGGTGGACGTTGCTGTCATATGGGAGACCAATGCCGGCCTTATCGAACGCCAAGGTGGTATTCCCATTGCGACTACGGAATCCCTTGGCGCCTGGCTCATAGGCATCTGGATTGCTCGAAAGGAGTACGTGCGGGACAATCCAGAAGAGATACAGAAGTTTCTTCGTGGCTGGAGCCGAGCGATGAAACGTCTCAATGACCAGTGCCAAGAGAGCCTCCAGTTCGAGGCGGAACGGATTGGTCAGACGCCGGAAGAGCTCAGCGGCTTACTCGTGCGGGCAGGTACGAAATGGCCGAGCTGGGGCAGTCTGATATCGGATGAGTACATGGGGGCTCCAGGGAAAGTTGAAACGAGCCGCCTGTACGAACACTACCTGAATTTGGCACACTTCATGGTTGGTTTGGAGCGTCTCAAAGCCGTGCCGGAAAACCTGGCGGACGTAATCAATCCCCAACCCATCGCCACGTATCTCGAGGCGCATCCGGAGGATGCCAACAATGGTCCAACCTGCCCCAAGTAGCGATGACTGCTAACACTGGTGCTTCACGCGAACCGCTTCTCGTAGCAGAGAGCTTGTCGTACGCCTACGGCGCTTTGGACGTATTCGACAAGCTCTCTTTTACCTTGGACGCGGGAAAATTTGTAACACTTCTAGGAGCGTCCGGATGCGGTAAGACAACGCTGCTCAATCTGATAGCCGGCTTCCTGAGTCCAACCGCCGGCGAGCTGAAGTTCAACGGCCGGCCAATCGAAGGGCCTGGTCCGGATCGAGCAGTAGTCTTCCAGAGCGGCGCACTTTTTGAGTGGATGTCAGTCCGTGCAAACATCGAATTCAGCCTCCGTTGTCGTGGCATAGCCGCCTCGTCGCGCCGAAAAGTAAGCGAGGAAATGATCGACCTCGTCGGGCTTCGGGGTTTTGAAAATCAATACCCCTATCAATTGTCGGGCGGAATGCAGCAGCGAGTTGGCGTGGCTCGGGTGATTGCGGCCAACCCGCGCATAATGTTGATGGACGAACCGTTTGCCGCCGTTGACGTGCAGACGCGGGAAATGCTTCAAGAGGAGTTGCTGCGTATTCATAAGCGAACGGGTTGTACGATCGTGTTTGTGACTCACAGCATTGACGAGGCCGTGTTTCTCTCCGATCAGATTTTCCTTTTGTCCTCGCGAGGGTCAACGTCCGACGGAATCCGATTGCAGCTAGAGGTGGAGCTCCCTGGGCCGCGCTGGGACGAAGGTAATCGTTTGCACCCAGAGTTTCTTAGAGTTCGAGAGCAGCTCTATGTTGCGATGAGAGAAGGCTAGTGTCCCGTTGAGAAGTTCGCACGCCTTGCCGAGAACCCCAACACGTCATGGCCGGCCCCCGGATCATGTCCGGGGGTGACCCGGCCATCCACGTGTTGGCTCGGGATTCAACGGATCTGGCAGAGAGAGATGCCCGGATACCCGGATCGAGTCCGGGCATGGCCGGGCATGACGAGAAGCATTGGAGAGTCGGGGAGACTGCACGGTCAACCCAAAATCATGCGAACTTCAGAAACAGGACACTAGAAACTTGGATAGCCTCTCCAAGGGCAACTTTCGTAAACTCTATTGCAAGTAGAGCCCGTGTGCTGGTTTCCGACGGTGTTCAATGGACCGGTGTCAACATGTCGGCACAATATAGGGGAGGTTTCGGACCTAGTTGGGGGATATCCTCAGGGGAGTCCCGTCGATTGCGAGCACGCCTGGGTCGGGTTCGTGGATTCCGGCTCAAATCGACGGTAGCATAAGACTTCCAGGACTCGAATCACGATACTCTAGATTCATTCGAAAGGAGTGGCGGAGATGATAACGCTAGTCAAGGGAGGTATCGTCGTTGCTGCTGAAGGTGGGGAACATGGTGTTCTCGAGAACGGGATCGTCGTGTTCGAAGGTAACGAAATTACGCATGTCGGTGAGACTTATGCCGGTACTGCAGACGTGACGATCGAGGCCTCCGGAAAACTGGTGATTCCGGGCCTGATCAACATGCATATGCACGTGACCGACACGGCATATACAGGCGAGTTATTGGTCGATCACGGTCAGCACGACTGGCGTGACGTTCTTTACAAGTATTTACCCGCGGTCCGTGGTGCAATCAGTGCCGAGGAAGAATTCATCGCAGCGGAGTGTGCTTTTGCCGAGTTGCTGCTCTCAGGAACGACGACTGGCGTGGAGTTGGGATTTGACTATGAAATGATGGAGGGAGGCGACATTGCCCATACGGAGCAGATCGCCAACATAGCTGGCAATATTGGACTGCGTTGCTATGTCGGCCCCAGGTACCGGTCATTGCATTGGGGCCTCGGGGACGCTGGTGAACCCTGGTACAAGCCGTATCCGAATCGCGGTCTGTCGCGACTTGAGGATTGTTTTCGGTTTTGTCGGGACTTTGACGGGCGATTTGACGGTCGCATTCGTACGATGCTTGCTCCTGGCCAGGTCGATACATGTGATCCTGAAATCCTGGAGCGAACACGTGAAGCGGCGAACGAAATCGGCGTGGTGATTCAGCTTCATGCTGGTCAGTCGTCGCAGGAGTTTAGGGAAATCGGTCGTCGTCATAAGCAGACGACGGTCGAATACATATCGAGTACGGGTCTGCTCGGGCCGGATCTGATCATCGGGCACGGCGCGTTCCTTTCTGAAGATGGCGATGTCGACAATTGCACGCCGAGCGACCTCGAGGCCCTGAGAGAAGCAGGCACGTCGATTGCACACCTGCCCTGGATTCACGTTCGGCAGGGACGATTTCTGAGGTCCTTTGCAAAGTACCGTCGCGCCGGGATCAATATGTGTCTGGGAACCGATACGTTCCCGTTCGACATGATCAACGAGATGCGATGGGCGGCCATCCTGTGCAAAATAGCCGAGCAAGACCCAAGGGCAGGAAGTGCCCGCGAAATATTCCACGCCGCAACGATTGGAGGCGCGCAAGCATTGCAGCGGGATGATCTCGGTCGACTGGCACCGGGCTGTAGGGCCGACATGGTTATTATCGACCTCGACAAGCCGCACGCGCTTCCGCTTCGCGATCCATTCAAGTTCATGGTCTACAGCGCTTCGCGAGCAGATGTCGATACTGTGATTATTGACGGCAGAACCGTCGTAAGTCACGGAGAGCTCCTGTTCTGTGATTTGCCCACAGTGTTGGACAAATTGCGAGCGGCAATTACGCGTGTGCATGGGCGCGTTGAGATCTGAGAATAACCTACCGTTGCAGAGTTCTCACGCGCGGCGCCCTGTAGTTAGGCTTGAGCATCTCGACAAAGAGCGGATCTTCTTGCATTTTGTCCTACTGACAAGATGTTATCCTTGTCTCCTCACGAGCGCATGAACAATATTTGCTAAGGTAGTTGTTAGATTTTCGACCTGTAGTGCAGGAACTTCTCCGCTATGGTCACAGATTTCATTTCGAACGCCCTCCTCGTAGGATCAAGTCTTGCAATAGCATTTCTCATCGGGGCTACGTCGATAGGTGGAATGCTCTTGGGACCTGCCTTAAACATGATCGGAGAGGTGCCGATCCACATGGCAATTCCCAGTTGCATGTTCGCCTTCATATTTGCTGGGGGCATTGGAGCAATATTCTTCTCAAGGGGAGGGGCAAAACTACGAGAGGATCTCGTCGAGTTAATGGTGAGCGCAGGGGTTGGGGCTTTCGCAGGATCCCTTACACTCGCTTATCTTCCAGCAGTTGTAATTCAGCTGATCGTAGCCACTGTCTGTATTGCCTCCGGAATTCGTTTCATGCTGGTTCGCACAAAACACTTGGGTTCAAGTCCATCTATTCGGCCATCGAAGAGGATACTGTTCATTATCGGGATCGTTACCGGTTTTGGTTCGGCTCTCACCGGGACGGGGGGGCCAATGATACTGATGCCTTGCCTCATGGCCCTGCGCGTGGACATCAAGCGTGCCGTAGGACTTGCTCATTTGATCCAGATTCCGATCGGTATCCTCGCGACAGCCGGTAACTTGCTGCTGGGCAGAATGGATTTCAACGTCGCTCTTCCCTTGACCGCGACAGTCGTAGTTGGTGCCGGTGTAGGCGCGATCTTCGCACAGCGAGTTTCTACACGCGTTCTCGGACAATCCGTAGCGGTTCTTCTTGTTGTGTCTGGCGTAGCGTATGCGCTCAAGACAATCGGACTTCTATAGTTCATCTAACCTTTCGTGTGTCAGCGTGCGGGCGAGCCACATGGCGATGTGACGTGCGCGGGTCGCGCGGCGCTCCTTGCGTGTCGAGGTGAGGTCGCCCACCGCGAGGCCGTCGTGCGCCGCCACGTGCCGCTGGATCGCAGTAATGGTAGGCTCGCGCGGCGGGTGGGGGCGGCCCCTCATTCCGGCTTGGGCGCGACCGTGGCGCGGATCGTGGCAACCGTCTTCGGGTGGAGGCCTTGCCGCTTCATTTCCGCCCCGTAGCCATGCCTGCGGGGCCCTGCACCACGCGTCGGATCGATTCGCTTGGCGCGCTTTGCGCAACGCATTGCGGCGGATCGCGGCCCCGGCGGCGTCACTTCAGCGCGGATTACCACGAGTAGCGGCGGATTGCGGCGGTATCCACTAGCAGGCTGCCGAAAGGCTCCGATGTTCCTGCCTTGTTCTTAGGGGGCGCAGGAATGCATGAGAATCGAATTTAGAACAGAAGGGAATCGCTGATCGGGTCCGAAAGGTTTTTCAGCAGCCTGCTAAGCCGCGGGGCCCAGCCGCTCGGCGAACGCGAGCACCGTGCGGGCGAGGGCCCGCTTCTCCTCGCGCGCGGTCATCATCGTGGCCGCGACCTCGACCGCGACACCGGCGGCAACAATCCCGGCCACCTCGGCCCGGTCGACCTCGTCGAGCACGAAGCCGTCGATCAAGCTCGCGTAGTGCTCGGCGATGGCGGCGGCGCTCGGCACGATGCCGCGCTCCGACATCATCTTGGCCGTGGGTCCCTTGACTGCCTGCCCGCCGACGATCGGGGAGACCGCGATCACCGGCGCCCGGCAGGCTTCGAGTGCCGCGCGCACGCCGGGGAGCGCCAGGATCGGGTCGATGCTGATGTAGGGGTTCGACGGGCAGACGATGACGGCGCCGAGATCGGGCGCCGCCAGCGCATTGAGAAAGCCGGCAGAGGCCCGTGCCCTCGCCGCCCCTTCGTGGCGGAAGCCCAGCACCCGCGGCCGGCAGCGCTCCCGCACGAAATAGTGCTGGAAGGCGAGCGGGCCGTCCTCGGTCTCGACGACGGTCGGCACCGGGTCGTCGCTCATGGGCACGATCCGGGCCCGGATGCCGAGCCTCGCGCACAAGTCAGACGTAACCGCGCTCAGGGTCTTGCCCGCGCGCAGCCGCCGGGTCCGCTCGACATGGATGGCGAGGTCCTTGTCGCCGAGGAAGAACCAGGTCTCGCCGCCGAGCGCGCCCAGCGCCTCCATGAAGGCGCCGCTCTCCCCTGCCCGCCCCCAGCCGGTCTCCGGATTCGCGAGCCCGGCGAGGGTGTAGGTGAGCGTGTCGAGATCGGGGCAGACCTTGAGGCCAAGATGCTCGAAGTCGTCGCCGGTGTTGGCGACGACGGTGAGCCGGCCGGGGTCCTCCAGCACGTCGCAGAGCCCGAGCGCGAGCTTGGCGCCGCCGACCCCGCCGGAGAGCGCCACGTAGCTCGCGTCAGCGGAAGAGGTCATCGGCCTCGGCGCGGATGAGCGCGGCGCCGTCGTTGCCCGGACCGGGTGCGGCGAGGCCGCGCACCACGACAACGGGCATGCCCTCGTCGGCCTCGCCCTGAAGCAACGAGGCGGCTGCGGCGAGCTCGTCCGCCAGCGCCACCTGCGTCACCTCGAGCGGGCGGCCGAAGAGATCGTCGCGCCCGCGGAGGTCGAGCAGCGACGGCAGGCCGGCGGCGCCCAGCGCGAGACCCACGGTGCCCACCCGCCAGGCGCGGCCGACACTGTCGTTGACGATCACGGCGCAGTCGACTCCGAGCCTCGCCCGCAGCCCTTCGCGCAGGCGCCGGGCGCTGCCGTCGGGGTCGCGGGGCAGCAGCAGCACCCGCTCGTCCGCGCCCGCCGGCTCCACGTTGGAGTTGTCGATGCCGGCATTCGCCATGACGAAGCCCAGCCGATGCTCGACGATGATCACGCCGGGGCGATGGCGCACGACCCGGCGCGACTCGCTCAGGATGAGCTCGACCATGCGCGGGTCCTTGTCCGTCAGCGCGGCGAGCTCTCGCGCCTCGTCGCCGGGCTCGACGGTAGCCAGGTTGGCGTAGCGCCCCTCGCTCTTGGACACGATCTTTTGGGCGACCACGAGCACGTCTCCTGCGGCCGCGGCCTCGCCGGCGCGAGCGAAGCCGTCCGCGATCAGGGCCGCGAGATCGTCACCGGGCTGCACCATGGGAATGCCCGGCAGCGCGAAGAGGGAGAGCGCGCGGGGGCGCGCCGGGCGCGGGGTCATCGCGGCGCGCCGCCGCCGCCGGCTCCGCTCCAACTCATCGCACGCTCGATGCGTATGGCGATCACAGGGAGCGGCGCCAGGTCCATCGCGCGGTACTGCCGATACTTGGCGCGGAGCAGCGCCTGCGCCGCGTCGTGCTCGTCACCGCATTCCAAAATCTCCGCACGGCCGCGCACCATGACCCAGCGGAGCCTCGTCCAGTCGTCATCGTCGTAGTGATCGGCGGTCAGCGCGACGTGCGGGTTCTCGGCGATGTTGCGGAGGCGCTTGAGCGGCCTGCCGCCCTTGGGCTTGCGGTCGATCGCGATGAAAGCGGAGTCCCCGGCGATGGCGAAGCAAACCGGCACGACGTGAGGAACGCCCGCCGCATCGGCGGTCGCGAGCCGTGCGACGCGCTGGCCTTCCAGCAAGGCACGCTCGCCCTCTCCGAGGACGGTCCCCCTGCCCTCACCCATGGCGCGATACCGCCGGGCTCAGATATCCGCGAGCGCGTCCCTGATCCGCTCGATGCTCTCGATATGGGCTTGCGGCGTGGCGAGACCCGAACCCATGGTGTTGACCGAGTAGTGCGTGGCGCCGAGCTTCTTCCAGCCCGAAGCGTGCGCGCGCCACTGCTCGGGCCTCTTGTCCAGCACATCGAGCCAGGTCTCGATCCCTACTGCTGCCGGGTCGCGGCCCGCCTCACGGATGTAGCCACGGAACTTCTCGACCTCGGCCGCGCCTTCGTCGTCCGGCGCGAAGAGCGGGAACCAGCCGTCGCCGATCCGGGCGGTGCGCCTGAGCACGGCATCGGCGTGGCCGCCGAACCAGACGGGGATGGGGCGCTGAACCGGGAGCGGGTTCAGCCCGGCGTCGGTGATGCGGTGGTCCTGCCCCTCGAAGGTGATGAGCTCATTGGTCCAGAGCAGGCGCATGACCTCGATCTGCTCCTCGATGCGCCGCGCGCGGTCGCCGAAATCCATGCCGAGGGCTTCGTATTCCACGTGGTTCCAGCCGATCGCCACGCCGAGCCGAAGCCTGCCTTCGCAGAGCACGTCGAGCGCCGCCGCCTGCTTGGCGACCAGCGCGGCTTGGCGCTGCGGCAGGATGATGATGCCGGTGACGAATTCGAGCCGCTGGGTCACGGCGGCGAGGAATCCAAACAGCACGAAGGGTTCATGGAACGCGTCGGTGTGCTTGTAGGGGCCCCTGAGATCGTGCGTGGCCGCGTTGCCGCCGAGCACGTGGTCGAAGGCGAGGACGTGCTCGTACCCCAGCGCCTCGGCGGCCTGCCCGTAGTCGCGAACGACCGCAGGATCGTTGCCGATCTCGGTCTGTGGAAAAACGACACCAAGCTGCATTCGGAACCTCCCTCACTCACAGTCGCGCGCCGCCCGCGCGGCCACGGCGTACCATGCTATCATGCCCCGTCAGTGCGGCATCGTCGGGTCTCGGCGGAGTGGCCGCGTACCAGCCGGACAAGGGAGAGACAAGATGGCGGATGACGACTCGTGGCGCGGCAAGGTCGGCGGCATGACCGACGAAGAGGTCGACGAATTCCTCAAGGGGCCCCACCTCTGCCGGCTCGCCTGCCTCGACGAGGAAGGTTGGCCCTACATCGTGCCGCTCTGGTATCAGCACCGCGACGGCGGCTTCTACGTCATCCCCCGTGCGCGTTCGGTCTGGGCCAAGCACATCCAGCGGGACCCGCGGGTCCACATCTGCGTCGATATCTGGGAGACGATGCAGAAGGTGATGGCCCGGGGGAAAGCCGAGATCGTCGAGGAGCCCAATACCGGCGGCAAGTGGGTCGAGATCGCGACCGAGATGTCGCTGCGCTATCTCGGCGAAAACGGACCGAAGTACCTGGAGCCGACGCTGGTCGAGCCCCGCTGGCTCATCTTCTTGAAGCCCGATTCGCAGATGACCTGGCAGGGCGTGGACTGGGCCGAACGCTACAAGCACGCCAAGTGGTAGCGGACACCGCCGACGATACGCACCTGCCGGAGCCGGCGGCTGGAGCGTAAGGCACCGGTACCCCAACACCCATTCCATGACCGACGCGGGCGGCGCGCGGGGCGGCACCGCTGAGCCCAAAGCGCCCAGGGTGGGCGTGCTCGCGGTCGTCTACCTGTTGGTTGCGGGCGCCCTCTACGGCCTGCTCTTCTCGATCAACAAGATCGCGACGACCAACGGGGTGCCCGGGCTCGCCTACGTCTTCTGGCATACCCTCGGCGCCGGGCTGATCCTGTGGCTCGGCTGCCTCGCGACTCGCACACCGGTGGGTTTCGACCGGGCTCATCTGCGGCTTTATTTCGTCGCCGGCGCGGTGGGCATCTCGATTCCCGTGTCAGTGCTGGCCCACGTGGCGCCCGAGCTGCCTGCGAGCCTGGTGGTCATGGTCACGTGCCTCTCGCCCACCTGCACCTACCTGATGGCGATGACGCTGCGCATGGAGCGCTTCCGGCTGCTCAGCACCGGCGGGGTAGCGCTCGGCTTCGCGGGCATTCTGATCCTCGTGGTGCCGGGCATCACGTTGCCAAGCTTCGCCGAGGTGAGCTGGCTGCTGCTGGCACTGGTAGCCCCGGTGTGTTTTGCCGCGTTCAACATTGCGGGCGCCATCCTGTGGCCGCCCAAGGCGAATTCGCTGGGGCTGGCCTGCGGCATCCAGATGGGCGGCGCCATCGTGTTGCTCCCGGTGATGCTCGGCACGGGCGAGACCTATCTCTTTCCCGGCCCGCTGCTCGCCGGCGACCTCGCGATCCTCGGCGCGACGGGAGTCACGGCGCTGGTCTGGTACCTCATCTTCGAGGTCCTCAGGATGGGCGGCCCGCTCTTCCTCTCCCAGTTCGGCTATATCATCGTGTTGGCGGGATTGGGCTGGGGGGCGCTGATCTTCGGTGAACGCCTGAGCAGCTCGGCATGGATCGCGGCCGCGCTTCTGCTGGCGGGCCTCGCGGTGCTCACCTGGTCGAAGCGCCGCGCCCGCGTGTAGCGCGTGGAAGGAGAGCGAATGACGATCAGACTGCTCCAGGTCGACACCTTCACCGACCGGGTGCTGGGCGGCAATCCGGCGGCGGTGTGCCCCCTCGACGCCTGGCTGGACGAGGCGACGATGCAGGCCATCGCGGCCGAGAACAATCTCTCGGAGACCGCGTTCCTGGTGCCCGAGGGCGAGGGCTATCGCCTGCGTTGGTTCACGCCCAACGTGGAGGTCGATCTCTGCGGCCATGCCACCCTCGCGGCGGCTTTCGTCGTGTTTGAGGAGCTGAGGCCGGGCACGAGCAGCGTCTCATTCGAGACGCTGAGCGGCCGGCTCACGGTTGCGCGCGAAGGCCCCGAATTGGTCATGGACTTTCCGGCCCAGCCTGCCCGTCCGGCGACTCCCCCGGCGGTGCTGGCGAATGCACTCGGCGCGGTACCGGCCGAGGTACTTGCCGGCGCGGACTGGATTGCGGTGTTCGAGAACGCGGCCCAGATCGCGGCCCTAAACCCCGATCACGGGGGGCTTGCAACTCTCGACCGTCGCGGAGTCGTGGCGACCGCGCCGGGAGACGAGGGCGGCGCCGACTACGTGCTGCGCTTCTTTGCACCCAAGAATGCCGTGCCCGAAGACCCGGTCACCGGCAATGTGCAGACCGCACTCGTGCCCTATTGGGCGGACCGACTCGGCAAGCGGCGTCTTGCCGTGCGCCAGCTATCCGCGCGGGGCGGGCGGATGGTGTGCGAGAACAGGGGCGAGCGCGTCTCGATCGCCGGCCGCGCGGTGCTCTACATGGATGCGACGATCTCGGTCGGCCGTTAGCCGGCGCAGTCGACGCAACGGGCGATGGTCGGATCGATGGCGAGCCGCTTCGCCGGAATTCGCTCCCCGCAATCGGTGCAGTAACCGTAGTCCCCGGTATCGAGCCGGCGCAGCGCCGCCTCGATGAGCGGCAGCCGCGCGCGTCGGCGCGCCTCTACCGACTGCGCCATCGCCTGCACCTGCATGGCGTCCATGCGCGAGACGCGGCCGACGCTCTGCTGATCGAGCGTGACCGGGCGCCGCTCGCCCGCCGCCGCCTCACTCAGCGCGAGCAGTTCGGCGCGCTCCTGTTCGAGGCGCTGCCTGATCGTCGCGGGATTGCGCGTGGCGCGGGCGGTCATGGGTCGTGCTCGCAGGTCATCGACAACGATTGTAATCGATCGGGCGCGCCACGCGAGGGCGGCGTGCTCATCCAGTCGATTCAATGCGCGTACGACCGGCGCGCTTGACGGGCTTGCCTGCTCCGCCGCACCCTTCAAGCGAGGACGAAGCGGGGAGAAGCCCATGGCCTCGGGAGCTGTCGTGGTAACCGGATCGGCGGGGCTGATCGGATTCGCCGTCGCGTCCCAGCTCGCACGGGAGGGGCGCACCGTCATCGGCACCGACCGCATCCAGCCGCGAGAGGACGGCGGGTTTCCCTCGACCGATGCGGAGCTCACCGACGTTCACAAGCTGCACGCCATCTGCCGAAGCGATATCGAATCAATCGTCCATTGCGGCGCGGTCTCAGGCCCCATGCTGGGGCGCGACAACCCGCGCGCGGTGATCGAGACCAATGTCGCGGGCACCGCCAACGTCCTGGAGATCGCGCGCCAACGGGGCGTGCGTCTGGTGTTCTGCTCGTCCACTTCGGCCTACGGCAACACCGCCGCAGGCCTCGATCCCGTGCCGGAGGACGCGCCGCTCGCGGCCGACGACGTCTACGGCGCCACCAAGGCATCGGGCGACATCCTGACCCGCGCCTACGCGGCCCAGACCGGCCTCGACGCCTGCGTGCTGCGCTTCTCGTGGGTCTACGGGCCGCGCCGGCGCACGACCTGCGTGGTGCGCGAGATGATCCAGCACGCGCAGGCGGGGAGCCCCACCACGCTTCCTTACGGCCGCGGCTTCACGCGGCAATACGTGTACATCGACGACGTGGTAAGCGCCGTGATGGCGGCGCTCGATGCCGGGGAAATCGGGCCGCAGCGTGCGTTCAACATCACCGGCGGCCAGCGTCTGGAGTTCGGCGAGATTGTCGACGCCGTGCGGGCCGCAGTGCCGGCGGCGCAAATCACGCTCGGCGAGGGCGCCGACCCCGAGGACCAGAGCCACGGCCGCTTCGACATCTCGGCGGCCGCGCGCGTGCTCGGCTGGCAGCCGCAGGTCGAGTTTGCCGACGGCGTCCGGCGATATGCCGGCTGGCTCGCCGAGAACCCGGTATAAAGCCGGCCAACCGCACAGACCAAACAAAGTTCAGAGGGAGGATACGCCATGCCACGCGCCGCAGTGATTGTGCCGTTTCCGTACGATGAGGAGGGCCTCGACTACAGGCGTGCCGAATTGGAGCAGGTCGAGCTCTCCGGCAACGTCACCTTCGATTACAAGCCGCTGAAGGCGGGGCCGATGCACTTCCTCGGCCGCCACGACGAGATGCTGGTGGAGTTCGCCATCCTCGAAGCCGGCATGGCGCTGGCCGAGGAGGGTTATGACGCCATCACTGTCAACACGTTGAGCGATTCCGGCGTCGCCGAGCTGCGCGCGGTGCTGGACATCCCCGTGGTCTCGAACGGCAAGTCATCGCTGCTTTACGCGCTTACCCTCGGCACCCGCTTCTGCGTGATCGCGCAGACCGACCCCTCGTATCCGCAGTACACCGACGCCTGGCTCGCCTTTTACAAGAACCTGTTCAAGAAGTTCGAGGTCTCCCAGTTCTGCTCCTCGGTCGAGCTGTTCGAGGCGAAGTCGGACATGAGGGCGCTGTTCACCGGCCGCGAGGCGGAGGTTTTCCCCATCATGAAGGAGACCTGTGAGAGGGGTCTCGCCAAGGGCGCCGACGTGATCGTCCTCGGCTCGACCACGCTCTCGCAGGCCGGGCCCTATCTCTCGGAGAACCTGCCGGTCCCTGTGGTCAATCCGGGCCCGCTCGCGCTCAAGATGGTGGAGACGGTGCTGGGCCTCGGCCACAGCCACAGCCCGGTGGCGCATCCCAAGCCTGCCGTGCCGCGTCCGAAGATGATCCACGCCATGATGGACGCCGCCCGCGACCATCAGACGGCGGACGACTAGCTGGGCGAATCGGCGCCGCGGCGTGGTGCGCGCATGAGTCGACAATCGGCGGAGGTAGACGCGTCAGCGACCTGGGACGCGGGCCTCTACGACCGCTCGTTCGGCTTCGTCTCGGCCTTCGCCACCGACATGGTCGATCTGCTCGCGCCCGAGCCGGGCGAGCGGATCGTCGATCTGGGCTGCGGCACCGGCACGCTGACGGCGGACATCGCCGCGCGCGGCGCCGACGTGATCGGCATCGACGGCGATGCGGCGATGGTCGAGCGCGCCCGCGCCCTTCACCCTGCCCTCACCTTCGAGCATGCCGACGGGCGGGATTTCGCCATCGAGGGCCACGCCGACGCGGTCTTCTCCAACGCCGCCCTGCACTGGATGAAGGAGGAGCCCGCGCGGGTGATCGCCTGCGTCGCCCGCGCGCTGAGGCCGGGTGGCCGGTTCGTCGCCGAGATGGGCGCGCACCGCAACATCCGGATCATCACCGATGCGCTCTACCGGGCGCTCGCCGAGGAAGGGGTCCCGGCCGAGTCGGTGGACTTCCCCTGGTACTTCCCGCGCACGAGCCACTACGTCGGCCTGCTGGAGGATGGCGGCTTCGAGGTGTCGCAGCTTCGCTACTTCGCCCGCCCGACTCCGCTCGACGACTGCCCCAACGGCCTCGCCGACTGGATCGCCATGTTCGGCGGCAACTTCACCGACGCGGCGCCGCCCGGACGTGCAGAGGCCGTCATCGAGCGCACTATCGCGCTCACCCGCGACCGGCTTTGCCCCGACGGCCGCTGGGTCACCGACTACACGCGCCTTCGCTTCGTCGCCGTGAAGCTCGCCGACGGTTGAAGGATTGGCGCCGACATGCCGCAGATTCATGTCGGCGTTGATGTTTGATGTTTGATGCGTTATCATCACACGCTGCTTCGATAGGGACCGGTTATGCGAACAACCCTGAACATTGACGACGACGTGCTCATCGCCGTGAAGGAGCTTGCACGCGGCCAGTCGACATCTGCGGGCAAGGTGGTGTCGGACTTGCTTCGGCAATCGCTAACGCGCACCCACTCGGAGGGGGCCGAAGGTCGCGAGCAGGAACCGCGCGCCGAGTTCGGCTTTCGTCCGTTCCCCAGCCGCGGCGGTGTAGTGACTAACGAACTGATCGATCGGCTGCGCGAGGAGACCGGCGACTGATGCGGGCGCTACTGGACGTGAACGTCCTGATCGCCCTCCTCGACGTCGACCACGTGCACCATGAGGACGCCCGGCGTTGGTTGCGGGACAATATCCGCGACGGATGGGCAACCTGCCCCCTTACGGAAAACGGATGCGTGCGGATCATGGCGCAACCGGCCTACCCCAACCGGCTGCCGCCGGCGCGGACCGTTGAGCGTCTTCGCGCGGCAAGCGCGACCAGCAAACACCAGTTCTGGCCGGATGACATTAGCTTACTGAGTTCCGGCGTCGTCGATTGGCACCGGATCGTCGGTCCGAAGCAGATAGCCGATCTCTATCTCTTGGCGCTTGCCGTTGAGCGGAAAGGGCGACTTGTCACATTCGACGCCCGAATCGACTCGAGTGCCGTTCCTGGCGCCGAAGATCGGCACTATTGCCTGATTTAAGCAGCCGGAAGCTAAACGCCGCACTCGAGTTGTGCGTGTACCAAGCAAATATTGGATGACCGGCTGTATCTGCGACTCGCCCCCCCATTCGCCTCTCTCGTTTGAATTCCGTGGGTTTCGGGGTGACTACGCCTACAATATGTAGTACCAACCCCAAGAGAGACTGCCGCAATCTGGCCACAATGAGCATTTAGGCAGGGTAATGAGAGACGCCGCCAACTTGCGTCACCGACCCGTGTCTCCCCACGCGACCGAGTAGAGCCCATGGCCGGCCACTCCAAATGGGCCAACATCATGTACCGCAAGGGCGCGCAAGACGCCCGGCGGGCCAAGCGATTCACCAAGCTGATCCGCGAGGTCTATGTCGCAGCCAGGGAGGGCGCACCCGACCCCGATCACAATCCCAGGCTGCGCACCGCCATCGCGGCGGCCAGGTCGCAGAGCGTGCCCAAGGACAACATCGAACGCGCCATCAAGAAGGCAGCGGGTGGGGACGGCGGACAAGAGCGCTTCGATACGCTGAGCTACGAGGGCTTCGGACCCGGCGGCGTCGCCGTCATCGTCGATGCCATCACCGACAATCGCAACCGGACAGCAGCCACGATCCGCTCGATCTTCAGCCGGCATGGCGGCACGCTCGGCGAGACAGGCTCTGTGAACTATCTGTTTCAACGCGTTGGAATCATTCGCTTCCCCGCGGATGCGGCGAGCGGCGACGACATGTTCGAAGCCGCGCTCGAAATCGGTGCTGACGAGTGCGAAAGCGAGGTGGACGGGCACGAGGTGATATGCGCGCCTGAATCCCTGAGCGAGGCAAGCGAAACCCTGACCGACCAGTTCGGTGCGCCGGAGCGTGTCGAGATCGCATGGCGACCGCAGACGACGGTGCCCATCGACGAGAACAAGGCGGAGGCTGTCTTCAAGCTGTTGGAGGCGCTCGACGACAGCGACGATGTGCAGCAGGTCTCGGCGAACTACGACGTGACCGACGATGTGCTGCGCAAGCTTTCGGCTTGAGCCAGGGTGGTGGACGTCGTGGCGCGTGTCCTCGGCCTCGACCCCGGCCTCAGGCGCACCGGCTGGGGCGTGATCGAGACCACCGACAACCGGCTGCGCCACGTCGCACACGGCGTGGTCGCTACCGACGCCGAAACCAGCGTGCCGCAGCGCCTCTGCGACCTGCACGAAGGCCTCGTGAAGATCGTCGCGCGCTACGAGCCGGACGAGGCGGCGGTCGAAGAGACCTTCGTCAACCGCAACCCCGAGTCGACCCTGAAGCTCGGCCTCGCGCGGGGTGTCGTCCTGCTTGCGCCGGCGCAAGCTGGTCTTCCCGTCCACGAATATGCCGCGAACCGGATCAAGAAGGCGCTGGTCGGCGCCGGGCACGCCGACAAGGAGCAGGTCGCGTTGATGGTCCGGCACCTGCTACCGGGTGTTGGCGATGCGACGGCGGACGCCACCGATGCGCTCGCCGCGGCGATCTGCCATGCCCACGCCGCGGGCACCCACGCCCGCTGGCAGCCGGCCCCGGAGCCGGCAGTGTCGAAGGCGGCCCGATGATCGCGAAGCTTCGCGGCGTTCTCGACAGCCTGGGCGACGGCTGGGCGGTCGTCGATGTCGGTGGCGTCGGCTATCTCACCTATTGCTCCGCCGGCACGCTGGCTGCGCTGCCGCAGCGAGGCCAAGAGGTGAGCCTCACGATCGAGACCGTGGTGCGCGAGGACCACATCCACCTGTACGGCTTCTCCAGCGAGCAGGAACGCGAGTGGTTCCGCCTGCTGCAGACCGTGCAAAGCGTCGGTGCCCGCCTCGCGCTCGCGATCCTGGGCGCACTGCCGGCAACGGAGCTCGCCGCCTGCATCGCCGCGCAGGACAAGGCGGGGCTCACACGTGCGCCGGGGGTGGGGCCCAAGCTCGCGGCGCGCATCCTGAGCGAGCTGAGAGACAAGGTGCCATCCTTACCGGGTGCGGCGCCCACGACCACGACCGTCGACGGGACGGCCAACGCCGATGCTGTCGCCGCTCTCGTAAACCTCGGCTACCGCCCGACCGAGGCCCACGGGGCGGTGTCGGGTGCGTCCCGTTCGCTCGGCGCCGATGCCCCGGTCGAGGAACTGATTCGCGCCGGCCTTAAGGAGCTCGCGCAGTGAGCGAGGCGCGCATCGTCGCCGGTGCGGCGGAACCCGAAGACCGGCTCGACAGCAGCCTCAGGCCGCGCAAGCTCGACGACTTCGTCGGTCAGCGCGCGGTGCGTGAGAACCTTCGTGTCTTCATCGCCGCCGCGGTCGAGCGCGGCGAAGCGCTGGATCACGTGCTGTTCTATGGCCCGCCCGGCCTCGGCAAGACCACGCTGGCGCAAATCGTCGCCCGCGAACTAGGGGTCGGCATTCGCGCGACTTCCGGGCCGGTGATCGCGCGCGCGGGCGATCTGGCTGCGATCCTTACGAACCTCAACGAGCGCGACGTGCTGTTCATCGACGAGATTCACCGCCTCAACCCGGCGGTGGAGGAGATCCTCTATCCGGCCATGGAGGATTCGCAGCTCGACCTGATCATCGGCGAGGGGCCGGGAGCGCGCTCGGTGCGGATCGATCTGCCGCCCTTCACCCTGGTTGGGGCGACGACTCGCACCGGCCTCATCACGACGCCGCTGCGCGAGCGCTTCGGCATCCCGCTCAGGCTCGACTTCTACGAAGTTGACGAGCTGGTCGAGATCGTGACCCGCAACGCCGGGCTTCTCGACGTCGGGCTGAGTGCCGATGGAGCGGCTGAGGTCGCCGCCCGCTCTCGCGGCACGCCGCGCATCGCCGGCCGCCTGCTGCGCCGCGTGCGCGACTTCGCGGCGGTGGCGAGTGTCGAGACCATCGACGCCGCCATCGCGGATCGCGCCCTCAACCGGCTCGAGGTCGACCAGCGCGGCCTCGACTCCATGGACCGCCGCTATCTCTCCTGCATTGCGGAGAACTATGGGGGCGGCCCGGTGGGGATCGAAACCATTGCCGCAGCACTCTCCGAACAGCGGGACGCGCTGGAGGAGGTTATCGAGCCCTTTCTGATCCAGCAGGGCTTCGTGCAGCGGACGCCGCGCGGACGGGTGCTCACCCGGCACGGTTTCGGTCATCTGGGCCTGGCGCAGCCGGAGGAGGCGCCGCGCCAGCTTGCTCTGCTCGACGAAGGCCATGGCGGCCGTTGAAGTGGATACACTCATGGCGCCGCTGGGCGGCCGCTTCGAAGGCGGCGAGCACGTCTATCCGATTCGCGTCTACCACGAGGACACCGACGCGGGCGGCATCGTCTACTACGCCAACTACCTCAAGTTCGCCGAGCGGGCGCGGACCGAGATGATGCGGGGCGCCGGCATCACTCACGTCATGCTGCTGGGGGACCACGATGCGGCGTTCGTCGTGAGGCGTTGCGTCGTGGATTACCGGCAGCCGGCGCGGCTCGACGACGAGATCGAGGTGCGGACGACCATCGACAGAGTGGCCGGTGCCCACATCGAGGCCAAGCAACGCGTCGTGCGCGGGGGGACGGTGCTCGCCAGCATCGACCTCAAGCTCGGTTGCGTCGGGCGCAACGGCCGTGCGGTGCGGCTGCCGGCACCGTTGCGTCGAGCGCTCACGGAGTTGGCGCCGGCGGACGGGCAGTAGCGGGGAAGACATGGAATCCGACCTTGTTCGGGCCGTCGAGATCGGTGCCAGCGCGGTGGCCGAGGACTTCTCCCTCTGGGGCCTGTTCCTTCAGGCCGACGTCATCGTCAAGGCCGTGATCGTCGTGCTGCTGATTGCGTCGCTCTGGAGCTGGGCGATCATCTTCGACAAGAGCCTCCGCTACGCCCGCGCCCGCCGGCTCGCAGTCGAGTTCGAACAAGCCTTCTGGTCGGGCGGCTCCCTCGATCAGCTCTACGACAACCTCTCCAACCAGCGCAGCCACCCGATGACCGTGCTGTTCGCCTCGGCGATGGACGAGTGGCGCCGCTTCGCAAGCCGTGGATCCCATCTCTCGGCAGACCGGCTGGAAGGCCTCCAGCGCCGCATTTCCTACGCCATGGATGCCGCGCTCAACCGGGAGCTGAATCAACTCGAGCGCTATCTCGGCTTTCTCGCCACGGTGGGCTCGACCGCGCCGTTCGTCGGCCTGTTCGGCACCGTCTGGGGCATCATGAACAGCTTCCAGTCGATCGCGGCAAGCAAGGACACCTCGCTCGCCGTGGTGGCACCCGGCATCGCCGAGGCGCTGTTCGCGACCGCGCTCGGCCTCGTGGCCGCCATCCCTGCGGTGGTGGCCTACAACAAGCTCAGCAGCGATCTCGATCGCTATGCCGGCCGCCTGGAGGCTTTCGGTACTGAGTTCCGCGCCCTACTCGGCCGCCAGCTTGAGGAGCGCGCCGTCTGATGGCGGCCGAATTCGACGGGGCGCTCAACGGTCGCAGCCGAAGCGGGCGCCGACGACGCCCGCCGATGAGCCAGATCAACGTGACGCCCTTCGTCGACGTCATGCTCGTGCTGCTGGTGATCTTCATGATCACCGCTCCGCTGCTGACGGTGGGAGTCGAAGTCGATCTGCCCAAGTCCGATGCACCGCCACTGCCGGGAGACGACGAGCCGCTCTCGGTTACCGTCGCGCGCGACGGCACCACCTATCTTCAAGAAACCGAGGTGACCGTGGATGAGCTGATTCCCAAGCTCGAAGCGATCACCGAGCGCCGCCCAGACGTGCGGATATTCATTCGAGGGGATCAGGAGATCGCCTACGGCCGCGTTATGGAGGTCATGGGCGCGCTCAACAGGGCGGGCTTCAACAACCTCGCGCTGGTGACGGAACCGCGCACCGGTGGGGAGCCATGAGCAAGCGCGGCTGGCTCTTCTCCGGCCTCCTCCATGTCGGGGTGGTCGTCGCTGCGGTGCTCGGCCTGCCGCAGGTATTCGAGAGCGACGCGCTCGTGCCCAGCGACCAGCCCATCGTGGTCAGCCTGGTCGAGATCGCCGACGAGCCCAGTGCGCCGGTCGAAGAGGTCGAGCCTGAACCTGCACCGGCACCGATCCCCGAAGCTGCGCCCGAGCCCGAACCGGAGCCCGAGCCCGTCGCTGAACCGGAGCCGGAGCCCGTGCCAGAGCCCGTGCCGGAAGTTCTCGCCGCGCTGGATCCGGAGCCCGTCATCGAGCCCGAGCCGATCATCGAGCCGGAACCGGAGCCGGCTCCTCCGCCTGAGCCGGTCGTTGAGCCAGAGCCCGAGCCGACGCCAAAGGCGCCCGAGGCAAAACCGGAGCCTCCGCCCGCTCCCGAGCCGCCGCCGGTACCCCTCGCCAAACCCAAGAGGCCCAAGAAGCCAAGCTTCGACACCTTGCTGCAAAGCCTCACGGACGAGGAGCCTGCGGAGACCCCACCACCGCCGAAAAAGGCCGAAGAGCCGTCCTTCGACGACATGCTCGCCAACATCGCGGGCGTAGACGATGAACCGCCCCCAGACGCTGCAACGCCGGCGCCCCTCACCGGGCCCTTGCGACGGACGATCACCGATGCCATCAAGCAGAAAGTCGAGCGGAACTGGAGCGTTCCGGCGGGCGTCCTGGATGCTGGCGAACTGGTGGTGACGCTGAGGATCCAGTTGGGGCCGGACGGGTCCGTTCGCCGGGTAGAGATCGTCGACGCAGATGGGGGCGCCAACTACCGGACGATGGCGGAGAGCGGCCGCCGTGCCGTGCTGAAGGCGAGTCCCTTCGACGCCTTGACGCGCTACGTGGACAGGTATGAAGGTTGGCGCGACATCACCATGACCTTCAGTCCGCCGGTGTGAGGCGTTGTCTGCGCCTGGACACGATCAAAGCAGAGGAAGCGACGGTGCGACGATGAGACGATTGCCAACACTGAATGGACGCGCTGAGCACACGATGCGCCGCGCCCTGCCCCTCCCCGCCGCCATCGTCCTCTGCCTGGCGATTCTTTGTGTCGCCGTAGCCGCCAGGGCCGAGCTCCGCGTCGACATCACGCGCGGCCACGTGGAGCCGCTTCCGATTGCGCTCGTGGATCTGGACGGCACGAACGAGACGGATGCGGAGGTCGGCCGCAAAATCACGCAGGTAATTACCCGCAACCTGGAGCGCTCCGGCCTGTTCCGCGCCATCGATCCGGCCGCCTTCATCAGCGAGCCGGGCGGGATGACGGTGCGGCCGCGCTTCCAGGATTGGCGCATCATCAATGCGCAAGCGCTCGTGACGGGCCGTGTTGTGCCGGGCGATCCCGGCCGGCTCACGATCGAATTCCGTCTGTGGGACGTGTTCGCAGAGCAGCAATTGGTGGGACTGAAGCTGAGCGGCTCGGCGGAAGCGTGGCGACCGATCGCCCACACCATGTCCGACAAGATCTATGAGCGTCTGACAGGAGAGAGCGGCTATTTCCACACCAGGGTCGTCTACATCGCGGAGACCGGACCGCCGGACAAGCGGATCAAGCGCCTCGCGATCATGGACCAGGACGGTCACAACCTGCGCTACCTGTCGGATGGACGCTTTCTGGTGCTCACCCCCCGCTTCTCGCCGACCGCGCAGGAGATCACCTATCTCTCCTACGAGCGTGGCGTGCCCAAGGTCTACCTGCGCCACATCGACACCGGTCAGCAGGAGCTGCTCGGCGATTTTCCCGGCATGACCTTTGCCCCGCGCTTTTCGCCCGACGGAAATTTCGTGGTCATGACGTTGGCGCGGGAGGGCAATTCCGAGATTTACGAGATGGACCTGCGCTCTCGCAGGATGAAGCGGCTCACCGACAACCCGGCCATCGAGACCGCGCCCTGCTACTCGCCGGACGGTCAATTCATCGCCTTCGAGTCGGATCGGGGAGGCAGCCAGCAGATCTACGTGATGCGCCGTGACGGGAGCGACGTGCGCCGCGTCACCTTTGGCGAGGGGCGCTACGGGACTCCGGTGTGGTCGCCGCGTGGCGATCTGATCGCATTCACCAAGAGCCACCGGGGCGTGTTCTCGATCGGCGTCATGAAGACCGACGGGAGTGGCGAGCGAATCCTGGCGCGCGACTATCTGGTCGAAGGCCCGACCTGGGCGCCGAACGGGCGCGTGCTGATGTTCTTCCGATCGACCTCGCGCGATCCCGACAGCGCCGAATTGGTCACCATCGACTTGACAGGGCGCAACGAGCGCACCCTTTTCACGAGCACGGCGGCCTCCGATCCGGCCTGGTCGCCGTTGATCCAGTAATGACGCAAAGATATAGTCGCACTGCCATCCGACGAGACTGCCGAGTCGGCAGCGGCTCAGCCCCACGGCACGCAATCTTGCGTTTTGCCGCGTTTCGGCGCATGCAGATTGGCAGGATTCCAGCCGGGTGTAAAAGGGATGGCGACGGTCCCAACGCCACTAAATGATGAAGGAGAGCGTGCGAATGCGACTGAGACTGATTTTGCCGCTTGTATTGGCACTCGGCTTGGCGGCATGCGAAAGCACGCCCGAGGAAACTGCGTCGAGCACCGGCGCTGGCGTCGACCAATCGCTTGATACGGTCGCGGAGGTCCCTTCCAGCGACATCGTGGTCGAGGAAGAGACCACGGTAGCGGCCCTCGATCCGAGCCAACCGCTTCCCGGATCGCAGGAAGAGTTGGTTCAGAGCGTCGGCGACCGCGTTTTCTTCGACTTCGATAGTGCGGTTTTGGCAGCGGATGCACGGCGAACGCTGGATCGTCAGGCCGAATGGCTGAGGCTGTTCCCCGAAGTCTCGCTGGTGATCGAGGGCCATTGCGACGAGCGCGGCACGCGAGAATACAACCTCGCCCTCGGGGAACGCCGCGCCAACGCCGTTCGCGAGTACCTGATCGATCAGGGCATAGCGCCATCGCGGCTCAGAACGGTCTCGTACGGCAAGGAGCGGCCCTACGCACTGGGTCACAATGACGAGGCGTGGGCGCTCAATCGACGCTCCGTCTCCGTCATCGACTAGGAGCCCGGGGAGTCGGAAGGGCGATGGGCGGCGGAGCGGCCGGCCGGTTGAGCGGCGCCGGCCGCAGACGGCGTTGGCCGAAGGCGGCGTGGCCCGCAGCGCTGCTTGCGGCGCTCGTGGCCGTGACAGTTCTGCTGGCCGCGGCGCCCGCCGATGCTCAGTCGAATACCAACCTCAGGTCCCAAGTTCGCGAGCTGAGGAACCAGGTTCACAGCCTGCGCGCCCAGCTCGCCGATTTGGAGCGAACGGTCCATGCTGGCGCCACCCGGCACGGCGCGGCGTCTGACGCGGAATCGGACGGCGGGCAGGCGGCGCGGAACAGCCGGCGTCTCGCGGAGCTCGAGAGCGATATCGACGAAGCCAGGGAATGGCGCCGCCGCGTCACCGGCCGCTTCGAAGAGTTCGACAATATGTTGCGCCGGATCGAAGATCGTATCGAGCGGCTGGTGGCTGACGTCGACTTCAGGCTGTCCGCCCTCGAACAGCAGCAGGGCGGAGCGCCGGCAGCCACAGCGGCCGCTCCTGCCGTCGACGCACCCGCCGCTGCGCCCGCCGGCCAATCCCAAGCGAGCATCGCGCCAGCGCAGGAAGGGGGATACGAGCCCTCCGAAGCGCCCCGCACCCTCGGCACCGTACCGGCGGAAGACACGGGCGTCGCTGCGCTGCTGCTTACCGGAACACCCGAGGAGCAGTACAAGGCGGCATTCTCTCTTCTTGAAGAGGCGCGTTACGAGGAGGCGCACGACGCGTTCTCGCGGTTTATCGATGCGAATCCCGCGCACGGTCTTGCGCAAAACGCCGCCTATTGGCGTGCCGAGAGTCTGTACGCTCGAAAACTGTATCCGGAGGCGGCGAAATCCTACGCACTCAACCTTCGCCAGTACCCCGAGGGCCGCAAGGCGCCCGACAACATGGTCAAGCTGGGCATGGCGCTCCTCAAGCTCGGCCGCAGCGAGGAAGCGTGCCGGGCCTTCGCGCAGCTCGACCAGACCTTCTCCGATCCGCCGCTCAATATCCGCCGAGCGGCACAGCAGGGACGGCGCCAAGCGAACTGTCCCTAGTGTCCTGTTTCTGAGGATCGCATGATTTTGGGTTGGCCGTGCAGTCTCCCCGACTCTCCAATTCTTCTCGTCATGCCCGGACTCGATCCGG
>JAPPKP010000283.1 GCA_028819955.1 Rhodospirillaceae bacterium
ACATGCTGGTGATCCACCCGGACGAGTGCATCGACTGCGGCGTGTGCGAGCCGGAGTGTCCGGTCGAAGCGATTATTCCCGATACCGCAGGCGACGACGATGAAGGGAAGTGGTTGGAGATCAACCAAAAGTTTGCCGAGATTTGGCCCAACATCACGCGCAAAGGCGAGCCGCCCGACGACGCTGACGACTACAAAGACGAATCGGGCAAGTTCGAGAAGTATTTTTCGGACAAGCCGGGCGAAGGGGATTAAATGCGCGGGCCAAACCCTGGAAATTTCACCGCGACTCTGGTATGGTGACGTCCACTGCGGCGGGGCGATCGGCGCCCGGCCGACCGCGACGGAGCGCTGAGCGACCGCCGCTGGCGTAAGGCAGCTCGAGCGCGGCCTTATCCGAATCGCACAGGGAAATTTGGACACAGTGAGCAGCAAGGCGCCGTCGAAATCGAAGACTTCCGCTAAAGAACAGACCACCACCAAGGCGCGCAAACGGTCTTCCTCCTCCCCGAGTACGGCAGCGCGATCGAAGGCATCGGCGCGCTCTCGGACTGCGAGCAAGAAGACCACCGGCGCGGCGCCCGGTGCGCGGCGCACTGCGGCGCGGCCGGAGGCGGGTCAGCCGGAGGTGCAGGAGGGGGACACGGTGAAGCCGGAGGCAGCGGCCGGGCGCGCGAAGAGCGCCAAGGCCGCCAAAGCCGGCAAGGTCAACAAAGCCGTCAAAGAGACCAAGGCCAGGGGCGGAGCCAAGGCCAAACGGACCGCCAAGGCCAGCGCTACGGCCAAGGCGGGCTCGGGCGGCGAAGCGCGGCGCAAGAGGAAGGCCCCGACCGAGGTCAACGGATTCGCGGTGGGCGATCACGTGGTCTATCCGGCCCATGGTGTCGGGCGGATCACCGGGATCGACGAGCGGGCGGTCGCAGACCAGACCCTGCAGATGTTCGTCGTCGCCTTCGAGAAGGACAAGATGACCCTCATGGTCCCCACCCACAAGGTGGAGTCCGCAGGTATGCGCCGGCTGAGCTCGCGCGAGACCATGGATGCGGCGATCACGACCTTGCGGGGGCGCGCACGTCAGCGCCGCGTCATGTGGAGCCGGCGCGCTCAGGAGTATGAGGCGAAGCTGAACTCCGGCGATCCGGTCTCGATCGCGGAGGTCGTGCGGGACCTGCACCGCAACGTCGGCCAACCGGACCAGAGCTACAGCGAACGCCAGATGTACGAGGCGGCGCTGGACCGCCTGGCGCGGGAGTTCGCGGCCGTGGACAATACCGATACCGAGCAGGCCGCGAACAAGCTCGAGGACGTCCTACGCGCGGCGTAGGAGCGGGCCTCCCCTCAGCCACGTGGGCTGCGCCACCAACGAACGGTTCGTAACGATCCGCAGCGGCGGGCGGATCTGGGCCGTCGGCGCCATCCACGGCGAAGCGTCGAGGCTGGCCGAGCTGCACGCCGGGATCGAAGAGCGATTCGAGGCCGGCGACCGCGTCGTCTATCTCGGAAATTTTCTCGGTCACGGCCGCGAGGTCGCCGCCACTCTGGACGAGATGGTGGCCTTCCGCAGCGCGTTGCTGGCGGTGCCGCACATGAACGTCTGCGACGTGGCCTACCTGCGCGGCAGCCAGGAGGAAATGTGGCAGAAGCTGTTCCGCCTCCACCTCTCGGTCGAGCCGTCTGACGTGTTGGCCTGGATGATGAATCAGGGCGTGCAGCAGACACTCGCCGCCTATGGGTGGGGGGCCGACCAGGCGCAGGAGCGGGTCGGCAACGGATCCCAGGAGATCGCGCGTTGGCTTGGCGAAGTGCGCGCGAGGATGGAGCTCTATCCAGGGCATCAGGAGCTGCTCGCCAGCGTGCGGCAGGCGGCCGCCACCGACGATGGGGCGCTGCTCTTCGTGAATTCGGGGCTCGATCCGTCGCGTCCGCTCGATGCACAGAGAGACGCCTTCTGGTGGGGTGCCGATCAGCTCGCGCAGCTCACGCCGCCCTACGCCGAATACAGGAAGATCATTCGGGGCTTCGACCCGTCGCAGGGTGGCGTCAGCCTCGACGACTATGTGGCGACGGTGGACGGCGGCGCAGGGTTCGGCGGCACCCTGACCGCCGCCTGCTTCGATTCCGAAGGCAGGGCGCTCGATCGAATCGACGCGTGACGACGACAACTGCGGCTGGAGGGTGAGGGCCTGCGATGGCGTCTGCGGGACGATCGGCCAACGACCTCGTCGGCGGCATCGAGGAGCGGATGGAGGCGGCCACTGTGTGGGCGCTGCCGGCGCGCTGGTACGCCGATCCCGACATCTATCAGATCGAGCGACGGAGCATCTTCTCGCGCCATTGGCTTTGGATCGGTCGCGAGGGCGAAGTGGCCGAACCGGGACAGTACATCACGGCTGCTCCGGCGGAGTTTCCGCTCTTCGTGCGGCGCTCGGAAGACGGAGAGCTCCGCGGCTTCCACAACGTGTGCCGGCACCGGGCTTCCAAGCTGCTGACCGAGCCGGGCGGGCGTTGCCACACCATCGAATGCCCTTATCACGGCTGGCGTTATCGGTCGGACGGCGCGCTCGACCATGTACCGCTGTTCGGCGAGGCGCCGGACTTCCCGAAGGACGAGCTGTCTCTGTTCCCGGTCTCGGTCGATGTCTGGCGCGGCCAGGTCTTCGTGTGCCTGGACCCGGAGGCGCCGCCGCTCATCGAGTGGCTCGGCCCCATCGAGGACGTGGTGGATCGGACCGCGCCGGCGCGGGTCGAATTCGGCCGTCACCTTGAGTTTCTTGTCGACTGCAACTGGAAGACCTATGTCGACAATTACCAGGAGGGCTATCACATCCCGCCGCTGCACCCGGGATTGCACCGTGACCTCGACTGGAAGCGCTACAGGGTCGTCAACTTCGAGGGCGGCAGCCTTCATGACGGGCCGGCCAAGGGCAGCTCGAACCATCCCGGCGCTTTCGGTTGGCGTTTTCCTCATTTTGCGTTCAACTCTTACCCGGACGGGCTTTCCTTCATGCGGATGGAGCCGGTCGGCCCGCGCCAGACGCGCCTGGTCTACGACTACTGGCGGCCCGACTCGGTCAGCATGGAGGACTTCGAGGCGACGCTGGAATACGGCGTCCAGGTTTCGAAGGAGGACCAATGGATCACGCCGATCATTCAGGAGAACCTAGAAGCCGGCGTCTACCAGGCGGGCCCGCTCAGCCCGCTGCACGAGAACGGCGTGTTTTACTTTCACGAGCTGGTGCGGGAGGCCGTCGGCTCCGCAGCGTAAGGCGGCAGCCGCGCTCCCTTCGCGTCACCTGGGACGACGGCGCCGCCGGGACATTCCACCACCTCTGGCTGCGGGACAACTGCCGTTGCCCGCAATGCCGGCACCCGGTCACCCTGGAGCGAGTTCTCGATCCGCTCTCCGTGCCGTCCGATCTCGATGCCGGGTCGGTTTCGATCACCGACGCGGGCGGGCTACAGGTCCAATGGCAGCCCGAAGGCCATGTCAGCGACTACGATGCGGACTGGCTCAGGGGACACCGCGGCGGCGCCGACGAAGGCTCGCAGTGCGGCCCGGTGCCTGCCACATGGGGCGCCGAACTTTCCGAAGCCATGCCGGGCGCGGACTACGGCGCGGTCACCGGCAGCGACGGCGCGCTGCTGGACTGGCTCCGCCTCCTGCGGGATTTCGGAGTCGCCGTGCTGCGCGACACCCCGCGCGAGCCGCTCAGCGTTCTCGGCCTCGCGGCCCTCATCGGTCCCGCCCGGGCGACCAATTTCGGTGAGCACTTCGATGTGCTCTCGAAACAGGAGCCCAACAGCAACGCCTATACGGCGCTCGGGCTGCCCTGCCACACGGATCTGCCCAACTGGGAACGGCCGCCCGATTACCAGCTGCTGCATTGCCTGCAGAACGACGCCGACGGTGGCGACTCGATTCTCGTGGACGGCTTCCTAGCGGCGGAGACGTTGCGCAAGCAGGAGCCTGCCGCCTTTCGATTGCTCAGCGGAACTCCGATCGACTTCCATTTCCAGGATCGGGAGTCGGACATTCGCTTCCGGGCGCCGGCCATCGCTCTGGATGAGGCCGGCTCGGTTGCGGAAGTGCGGTTCAACTTCGCCGTGATGGGTGCCGTCCGGGCGCCGACCAAGCGGATGGGGGCGCTCTGTCGCGCGCTACGCTCCTTCGCGGAAGCGATTCGCGACCCGGCGCTGGAGTGCCGCTATCGGCTCAGCCCCGGCGAGCTTCTGATCTTCGATAACCGGCGGGTCCTGCACGGTCGCGCCGCGTTCGACCCCACGACCGGGGGGCGGCACCTGCAGGGCTGCTATGTGGATCGCGACCAGCTACTGAGCCGTATTCGGGTTCTGGAGAGGGCGGCGCCGCTGCAGTGAAGGGGGAGCGCGTCCGACTTTGACGGACGCGCGACAGGCCGCGACCGCGGCCCGCCGCGAATGCGGCGCCCTCGCGGAGGCGCC
>JAPPKP010000143.1 GCA_028819955.1 Rhodospirillaceae bacterium
CGATGTAGTCGCCCACCAGCGCCTTGGTCTGGTCGTACCACTTGGACTCGTACTCCTCCCCATAGGCGTTCTCGGTGTAGGTCTTGAGGTGGAGGAAGTAGGCGCCGACCGGCCCGTAGCCATCCTTGAAGCGGGTGAGGACGATCCGGTTCTCCATCTGAGTCATCTTGGCGCCGACCAGGATCGGCAGCGCATAGGCCGACGCGCTGCTCCAGGGCGCGTACCAGGTGCGCCCCATGCCCTCGCCCACGGCCCGCGGCTTGAAGATGTGCGACGCACCGCCGGCAGAGACGATCACGGCCTTGGCACGGAAGACGTAGAACTCCCCGCTGCGGACGTTGAACCCGACCGCGCCCGCGACCCGGTTGGGCTTGGTCCGGTCCGTCAGCAGGTGGGTCACCATGATCCGGTTGTAGACTTCGGCCGCGGCCTTGCGCGCGGCTTCGGCGACGATGGGCTTGTAGCTCTCGCCGTGGATCATGATCTGCCACTTGCCTTCGCGCTGATAACGCCCGGTCTCCGGGTCGCGCATGATGGGAAGGCCCCACTCCTCGAACTTGTGCACCGTGGAATCGACGTGGCGCGCGATGTCGTAGCCAAGGTCCTCCCGCACCAGGCCCATGAGGTCGTTGCGGGCGTAGCGGACATGGTCCTCGGGCTGATTCTCGTCCCACTGCATGCCCATGTAGCAGTTGATGGCGTAGAGGCCCTGGGCCACGGCGCCGCTGCGCTCGATGTTCGCCTTCTCGACGCAGACCACCTTCAGGTCGCCCCCAGTAGCCGGCTTCGTAGGTCGCCCCGCAGCCGGCCATGCCGCCGCCGATGACCAGGATGTCCGCGTCGACGAAGACCGTCCTGCGGCGCGAGAACAGGCCCACTAGAGGAGTCCCTCCTTGAACCGCTCCGGCGCCATCGCGGGCAGAGCGTCTATGTTGAGTGCGTCCGGCTCGTGCGCGAGCTCCTGGGACTTCATCGCGTCCGCCGCGGGCGCCTCGTAGTCGGCCGGCGACTTGATCGAGCCCCACGGCGTGGTCCGGATCGGGGAAACGAAGTCCTTCTCCTCGCCGTCCCGGAACTTGATCTTCCAGGAGATGGTGCCTTTCTCCTCCTCCCGGAGCGCCCGCACGCTATGGCCCATGGGCGCGAAGTCGGCGTAGCCGCGGCAGTCGATGGCATGCTGCGGACACGCCTTCACGCAGGAGTAGCACTCCCAGCACATGTTGGGTTCGATGTTGTAAGCGCGCCGATAGGTCTTATCGATGTGCATGATGTCGGACGGGCAGATGTCGACGCAGTATCCGCAGCCGTCGCACCGGGTCATGTAGACGAAGGTCGGCATGAGGTTGAGTTATCTCCTTGATCGAAGACCGATGGCGGGCCGATCAGTAGTGGCGGGGCCGCTCACGGGCGATGCCGAGGGTTTCGGGCTTGTCGGCCGGGGCCGGCAGGTTGCTCCGCGAGCCCGCCGCCTCGGACACCCGTTTCTCGAAGGCCGCTGCAGGCTTGAAGAACATGTGCGAGAACTTGGACCATGGAACGGAGCCGAACAGCACCGTCGTGGCGATGAGGTAGAGGACAAGAACGATGTACGTTCCCCAGCTATCGACCGACTGCAGTGCGGCCCAGATCAGCCCCAGCGACGTGGTGGCGAGAAGCGAGAGGATGAACAGGTCGGCGCGCATGATGCGGAACGGCGTATGGCCCTCGGCCGACACGTCCACTCGGATGAAGAACCAGAACCAGTAACCGCCGAGGCAGACCAGCAGGGCGCCTGCGATCCAGAGTTGGGGCAGGACGGCGGGCGTCGCCGCGGCAGGGCAGAACACCATCACGACGGTGGTCACGACGTAGAGCAGGAAGCCGTACATCGTCAGCAGGTGGGCGACCCGGCGGCGGCCTAAGCCAAACTCTGCGGAGGTCAGAACCTCCACCAAAGCGGTTTGGATCGCGAGCGACAGGATTTTCCCGCCGCCAACCCTCTGCGTGCCCCTGTCTCGTGAGTTGCGCCAACTTGCGAAGAAGTAGGCGGCGCTCCCCTTGTGCCAGACGTCGAACAGGGTGCCGCCCACGACCAGCGCAATCATGACACCGACGTAGGCCTGTATCGCGGAGGACGGTACGGACTCCGAGAGCACGGCGAAAGGGTTACTGGTGAACACGTTATTCCCCCGATCGGCCGGTTCCGTTCAACGCCGGGCGCGACTGTATCGATTCATCGGGTGGAAGGGTAACATATATCTTATGTAACCGGTTACAAATGCCGATACGCCGGTCAGCCATCGGCATCCAGCGCCGGGACGGGGAGGCCGCTCGGAACACTGTCGAGGACGATCAGCGCGCGGCTATCGGCCTGGTCGTCCTCCAGGCTGTGGAGGAACGCGAGGAGCCTCGCGCGCTCGTCCTCACTGAGCACAATCCCGCGCCTGAGCATGGGCGAAAAGCTCTCGCGCCGCTGCGCGTCGGCCTTGGACTCCTGCGGCGGCGCGGCGGGCGGGGCAAGATGAAGGGCGATGGCGTCCTCCAGGCTCTCGACGGCCCCACTGTGGAAATAGGGCGCGGTGAGCGTCACGTTGCGAAGCGGCGGCGTGCGGAACTGATACAGGTTCCGGGGAATCCGCGTCGCCTCGTAGCGGCCGCGGTCGTCGCCGGTCTCGTCGATGCCGGGGCCGATCTGGGGCACGGCGAGGGAGTGGAACTGGAAGTCGCTCAAGAGCGGGCCGCTATGGCAGGCGACGCAGCGGCCCTTGCCGTAGAAGAGCAGCGCGCCCCGCTTTGCCGTCTTGCCAATGGCGTCCCTCTCGCCGGCGAGATAGCGGTCCCAAGGCGTCGCGCGCGTGACGAAGGCGAGTTCTTGGAAGTGGCCGACGGCGTTGGCGAGATCGCCCATGGTGACGGCACCGAGCAGGGATTCGGGAAAGGCCTGGGCGATGAGCCGGCGATAGGCGATCTGCCAGTCGGCGAGCGGCGTGCCAGCCTGGCCGAGGAGCCGGCGCATGAGCGCGTTGTGGACCGCGACAAAGCGCTCGGGCTCGTCCTCGTCCAGGCTTGCCACAGCAAGCGCGATCTCGTTGGGCATGTCGCCATGGCCGCCGGGCAGGTCGGGGGCCGAGCGGTCGTGCGGGAGGCCCAGCATCTCCTCCTCGCCGGCGAGCGGGAAGAGCGCCTGGGCCGCCAGCACGCTCTCGATCCCGTCCGGCAGGTAATCCATCATCGGGGTCTGGAACCGGCTCACCGGGGCTTCGATCTCGCTCACCCGCCCGTCCCAGAACATGTTGCGCACACTCGGGTGCCCGCGATTCCAGAGGTCCATGGTGTTGCGCGGGTGCACCCGCTCCGTGTCGAGCGCGCGGCGCTCCTCCGCGAGGCCTGTGGCGCGCACGCCGAGCGAGAGCGCCACCCCGTCCGACGTGCCGCGACCCGCCAGGTGGCAGGTGGCGCAGGCCACGTCCCGCGTGCCGCTGAGGATCGGGTCGAAGAAGAGCATCTGTCCCAGGCGGAACTTGGGCGAGGGCACCAGCGGCGGCAGCTCCAGGGGCTCGAGCCCGCGCGCCCTGATGACGCGGTCGAGCGCCGCGTCCAGGTCGTCGTCGGCCGCTTGCACCGACAGCGCCGCTGCGCCGGAAAGGCACAGCCAGGCACACAGAAAGAGCAGCGCTTTGGTAGGCCGAGGCGGCCGCATGACGGCAGTTCCACACCCCGTTCGGTCTCGTGGCAAAGCTTAGCCCGGAACTCTCGGCACGGTCATGGTGTGAGTGGCGTAACGCGCGGCGGCACGGGAGCATCGCGCGATGCAAGTCAGGGCATATGAGACGGGTGTGATCCCTCCCCCTCTGCGTTACGATGCGGCCCGCGTTTCGGCAACGGACGGAGGGGAGACGTCCATGGCAGAGTTGCTTCGGCCCGGCTCGATCGACGAGGCGGCCGATCTGATCGCGCGCCACGGCGCCCAGGCTGCGGTGCTCGCAGGCGGCACGAGCCTGGTGCGCGAGACCCATCCGTCGGACGGAGGCTACCTGATCGGGGTGGACCGCCTCGGCCTCGACAAGGTCGTCGCACGCGACGGCGGGTGGTCGGTGGGCGCCGCAGTCTCGCTGAGAGAGCTGCGCGAGGCCGTGCCGATTGCTGCGCTCCAGGCCGCGACCCGCGAGATCGGCGGGCCGGCGGTGCAGAACATGGCGACGGTCGGCGGCAACCTGTTCGCCCGCGCCCCCTTTGGCGACCTTGCACCGGCGCTGCTCGCCCTCGGCGCGCGCCTGGTCTTCGCGACGGCAGACGGCGAGACCGCGCAACCCATCGAGGATTTCTACGCCGGCTGGGCGGACGGCGCGCCGCCCGGCGCCGGCCTGCTGACCCGGATCGAGCTCGACGCGCCGACCGGCGATTGCGCCTACATGAAGTGCGCGCGGCGGCGCTACTCGACTCCCTCGGTGGTCACCGT
>JAPPKP010000411.1 GCA_028819955.1 Rhodospirillaceae bacterium
AGAGGGGATTGCGGTCGTAGACGCCGCCGCCGCCGCTCGCCGCCGTGATCAGGTCCACTGCCTGGCAGCAGAGCTTGGCGGCGTAGGCGCCCTCGGCCCGGTAGCGCGCGCGGGCCTCGGCATCCGGTAGCGCGCCGCCGTCTGCGATCGCCGTCGCCTCGTCGCAGTTGCCGAGATAGATGCGCCGCGCCGTCGTCACGGCGGCGCGGGCCTCGGCGATCTTGACGTGGATGGTGCCGAGCTCGGCGAGCCGTTGGCCCGAATAGTGCGCGGCGCGGGTGCGTGTGGCCCCGACATAGCCGTCCACCGCCGCTTCGGCGATGCCCAGCACCGCGGCGCCCACCCAGGTGAAGAACATGGCGAAGAGCGGCAGGCGATAGACCGCGCCCGTGTTCACCGCATTGCCGGGTGCTGCGCCGTGGCGCGTGTCGGCCGCATCGATGGTGCGGTACTCGGGCACGAACACGTCGTCCACCGCCGCGTCGTTGCTGCCGGTGCCGCGCAGGCCCGAGGCGTGCCAGGTGTCGAGGATCGTGTACTCGCCCTTCGGCACCAGGAAGATGCGGAACTCCTGCGGCTCCCTGTCCACCACCATGGCGCCGAAGAAGTTGGCGCAGGCGTGGTCGATGCCGCTGCCGAAGGGCCAGCGCCCGCTGAGGCGATAGCCACCGTCCACCCGCGTCGCCTTGCCGCAGGGGAAGATCAGGTTGCCGGTGAGCAGCGCGTCCTTGTCCGCATCCCAGATCTCGTCCTGCGCCTGCTCGGGCCAGAGCGCGAGCTTGAAGGTGCAGCTCGCGAGGTTGCAGTAGACCCAGCCGGTGGACGCGCAGCCGCGGGAGAGCAGCGCCACGATCTCCATGATCGTGCGGTAGTCCGCCTCGGAGCCGCCGAGGCGCGCGGGCAGCGTCGCCCGGATCAGGCCACTCTCGATCAGATCGGCGATGGACTCGTCGGGGATGCGCCGCAGCGCCTCCGCCTCCGGCACACGCTCGCGCAGCACGGGAATCAGCGCTTCCGCGCGGGCGAGCAGGGTCTCCCGGTCCAGCGCCGCCATCGCGGTTCGGCGGAGCTACTCGGCTGCGGCCTGCTGCACGACTCTCTGCCGCGCCTGGGGCGGCTTGTGGTAGGCGCCGTCCTTCATGATCATCAGGAGGTTCGCCTCGTCCTGGAAGAGCGTCAGGTCGGCGAGGGGATTGCCGTCGATCAGCAGCAGGTCGGCGAGACAGCCGGGCTTGATCCGGCCCAGCTCGTCCGGCGCAGCGAAGGCCTGGGCGCCATAGTGGGTTGCGGCGCGGAGGATCTCGTAGGGCTTCATGCCGAGGTAGTTGGTGAAGTGCTCGAAGTCCCGCGACATCTGGCCGTGGGGCGTCCAGGGGAAGCCATAGTCGCCGAAGGGCAGCACCTTGATGCCGCGCGCGTGCATCTTCTTCAGCGTCTGGGCCCCGATCTCGAGCTCGCGGACGAAGCCCCATGACTCCGCTTCCTCCGGCGAGATGCCGAACTCTCCGGCCTCGTAGGCGGTCGCGTGGGTGAAGCCGATGGCCGGTACCACCCAGTGCTTGTCCTTGTGTTCCTCCAGCAGGTCGAGGGATTCCTCGTCCGCATAGGTCGCGTGATAGATCAGCTCGATCCCGTACTTGATGCAGAGCCGGATCGACTCCGGGTTGCGCGCGTGCGCTGCGAGTCTGCGGCCCCGCTGATGCGCGACCCGTGCGCCGGCCGCGATCTCGTCCTCGTCCATCGCGCTCTGGGTGGCGTCGCAGGCGCCGGGGATCAGGTGATCGCCCGACGGCATCAGCTTGATGATGTCCACGCCCTCGCGGACCAGCATGCGGCAGGCTTGGCGGATCTCCTCCGGCCCGTCGGCGAAGAGCGAGAGGTCGTTCTTGTAGTAGTGCAGCATGCGCTGGTCGCCGAGGCCGCCGGTGACGGTGATCTCCGGCGAGCACGCCCGGTAGCGCGGGCCGGGGATGCGGCCGGCGTCGATCTCGTTCCGGATCACGATGTCGAGACGGGTCTTCGCCGCACCCGCGCCGACCGCCGCCGTCACGCCATGGTCGATGATCGTCCTGGCGTTGTGCATGGTGATCAGCGTGTGCTCCTCGGGCGGGATCTCCGACATCGATTCCGGCCCGGTGTAGCTCATGTGGCAGTGGGCGTTGACGAGGCCCGGCATCAGCGTCGCGCCGTCGCCGTCCACCACCGCAGCGCCCCGCCGCGACAGCTTCTGGCCGTTCCTCGCGACCTTCTCGATGCGGTTGCCCTGGATCGACACCTCGCCCCGGTAGGGCCGCTTGCCGGTGCCGTCGTAGATGCTGATGTTGGTGAAGACGGTGCGCGCCATGTCCCGTTCCTCCCTGAGAACCGCGCTCGCGGAAGCTGTCATGCTCGCCCGAAGGCCCACGTTCGTCAATGCGCGGGCGCGCTCGCACATCGGGGACTTGACGGGCCCCGCCAAGGGGCGCCATATCGCCCATGGTGCCGCGAGCGGGAATAGGCTGCATTATGACTCCGACGCGCAGGGATGTGTTGCTGCTCAGCGCCTCGGCCGCCGCGGCGGGGCTGATCCCCACTGGCGCGGCCGCGGCCTCGAACGGCGTCTGGCAGGCCATCGACGAGTTCACCGGTGGCGCGTTGCGCCTGGAAGGCGGCGTGCTTCTCGATGCGCCGGAAATCTTCGACAACGGCGGCGCCGTGCCGATCCGGGTCGTCGCCGAGGGCGCGCGGCGCATCGCACTCTTCAACGACGGCAACCCCAACCCCGGCGTGGCGGAATTCGCGTTCGGCAGGCTGGTACAGCCCGAAGCCACCATCCGCATCCGGCTGGCCCAGAGCCAGACCGTCTACGCGGTGGCGGAGATGGAGGACGGTACGTTCCGCCAAGCCTCCCAGAAGATCGCCGTGACGGTCGGCGGCTGCGGCTGAGGAGAGGGCAATGGCAGAACCCACGCCGCGCGTAAAGCTGCCGAGGTCGATCGAGCCGGGGACCCCCTTCACGGTCAAGACCCGGATCACCCATCCGATGCACACGGGGGAGCGCCACGACAGCGAGGGCGTGCTCGTGCCCCGCCGGATCATCAACCGCTTCGTGGTGAGCTACAACGGCGAGGTGGCGATCACCGTCAACCTGGAGCCGGCGGTCTCGGCCGACCCCTACATCCAATTCGAGATGGCCGTCCCGGACTCGGGCCTTCTGGACTTCCAATGGTTCGACGATGACGGCTCGGTCTACAGCCTTCAGAAGCGGGTCGAGGTCGGCTAAGGCCGCCATGAGGCGCCGGCGCCGAACGGCTGGCCTCGCGGCATGCCTCGCCTCCGGGCTGCTCACCGCGGCGTTGTTGCTGGTGCTGCCGGCGACTGTCGCATGGGGAGCGGACGCCGCGCGCGGCAAGGCGCTCTTCGGCCAGTGCAAGCGCTGCCATCAAGTGGGCAGCGGCGCGGAGCACCGCATCGGCCCACACCTCAACGATGTCTTCGGCCGCGCGGCCGGCTCGCTCGCGGACTTTCGCTACTCCAAGGCGATGCAGGAGGCCGGGGTCGGCGGCGTGGTCTGGGGCGGGGCGACACTCGATGCGTTCCTCGCCGAGCCGTCCGCCCTCGTGCCGCGCTCGCGCATGAGTTTTGGGGGCATGGAGGAAGCGGACGACAGGGCGGACCTCCTGGCGTGGCTGCGCGGCTTCTCGGGTGCTCACTCCGATCAATCAGCGGCAGAGCCGACCGCGACGCCGGAGGAGTACGGCCTCGACCCGCAGATCCTCACCATCCAGGGCGACCCCGAGTACGGCGCCTATCTTGCGGGCGAGTGCACCACCTGCCACCAGGTGGACGGAGCGGCCGAGGGCATCCCATCGATAACCGGATGGCCGCTCGATGACTTCGTGATAGCCTTGCACGCGTACAAGCACGGAAAGAGGGTGCATCCCGTCATGCAGATGGTGGCTGGGCGCCTTTCGGACGAGGAGATCGCCGCTCTCGCCGCGCATTTCTACAAGGCGGAGGACGATCCATGAGTCGGGGGAGACACGACATGAGAAAACGGGACGGAAAGAACGGCTTGAACAGGCGCCACTTCCTCGCATCTGCGGCTGCGGCGACCACCGCGGTATCGGCGCTGTCGGCGCCGACGGTGCTCGCGCAGGGTCGCCCCCGCGTCGTGGTTGTGGGCGGCGGCGCGGGCGGTGCGACGGCGGCGCGCTACATCGCCAAGGACTCTGACGGCGCCGTGGACGTGACGCTCGTGGAGCCGAGCCGCGCCTACTACTCCTGCTTCTTCTCCAACCTCTACATCGGCGGCTTCCGCGAGTACGCGTCGATCGGGCACAGCTACGGCGCGCTGGCCGCGAATCACGGGATCAACGTCGTGCACGACTGGGCGGTCTCCATCGACCGCGACGCGCGGA
>JAPPKP010000175.1:0-3555 GCA_028819955.1 Rhodospirillaceae bacterium
TCCGACTCGGAGGGCCACCTTACAATGACCCAAACTTCGGTGCCAGGTGACTAGATCGGCCAATCGACGCGGGCTACTCGCTGACGATGCACTCCGCGAGGCGCTGGAAGGCGTGGGCCTCGCGTTCCTTCGCGTCTGCTATTGCCCCACGGCCGCCTCCAGATCGGCATACGGTGCCTGATCGAACACGAGGGGGGATCAAAGCGAACAGCTCGGCGTTGAGGGCTCGCCGCGTGGCCGTGCTTTCGAGGATCACATTGGCGCAGTGGTCAGGTACGTGCGCCGCCGCCGGTGATGCGAGCCCAGCAGCCAGAATGGCGACGAACGCCAACCGCCTCATGTCACGTACTCCCGAGATCGCAAGCGCTTGCCCTCAATCCCCGCCGACAGCCTGCACGCACTCGCAACCCAGGCGTTCGCGTCTTGGCGGTTGCGTTTTCCGGCCGGATGTTCTGGCGCCCCACCCGTGGAACCGTTCATGGCCTCGCGATGCCACGGAGCGTCGCCGAACACACTCCCTTCGCGTCAAGTTATCGTGTCATCGCCGCTGCAGCCGTTCATTCCAGTCCCTGTCGCCGCATGGGCGCAGCCCGGTTGCTCCTGTGTGGTTGACGCTGAGACGCCCGAGCCCGCGGCGCGCGCATGGTTTGCGTCCCGGGATGCGGCACGAACGCAGGTGCTCGATCGAACGCCGCTTCCACAACGGCGCGTTCGACGCTGTGGAGTCAGCAAATCATGTAGGAATTCCCCGGCTGCATATGACTAAAATAAACGTCTAGCGCGCGGCGCCGGCCCGGCGACCTGCCGTCGCCGGCGCCTGAGGGGAGGGAAACGAGCCGTGACGGAGCGCGATGCCGACCCGCGGAAGGCGCGGGAGGGCGAAGGTGCGAGCGACCGCGCGTCGACGCTGGCGGTGGCGATCCTCGATATCAGCGCAAGCCTTGACCTGGACACCGTGCTGCGCAAGGTCGTGGAAGGCGCGCGCGGCCTGACCGGCGCGCGCCTCGGCATCGTCGCCACCGTCGACGAGACCGGCGCACCCGGGGAGTATCTCCTGACGGGGTTCACACCCGAGGAGGAACGCGAGCTCGTGGAGTGGCCCGGCGGCCTGCGGCTGGTCGAGCATCTGCACGAGCTGCCCGGTCCGCTGCGGGTGGGGGATCTGTCGGGCTACGCGCGCGCGCTCGGCCTGGAGCCGCCGCCGACCTTGCGGGGGACGTTTCAGGGCACGCCGGTGCGCCACCGGGGCGAGAGCGTCGGCTACCTGTATCTCGCCGAGAAGGCGGACGGCGGGGCGTTCACCGACGCCGACGAGGAGGCGCTCGTGCTGTTCGCGTCGCAGGCTGCGGCGGCGATCGCGAACGCGCGCGCGCACCGCGGTGAGCAGCGCGCGCGGATGGACCTCGAGGCCCTGATCGAGATCTCGCCGGTAGGTGTCGTCGTCTTCGACGGCAGCAGCGGACGGATGGCGTCGTACAACCGCGAGGCGCGGCGGATCGTCGAGAGCCTGCGCACGCCGGGGCAGTCGCTGGAGGAGCTGCTCGGGACCGTAGTGTGCCGCCGCGCCGACGGAAGCGAGGTGTCTCTCGCGGAGCTCCCGCTGGCAAAGCGGTTCGCGAGCCCCGAGACCGTGCGCTCCGAAGAGGTCGTGCTTTCGGTGCCCGACGGGCGCAGCGTCCGGATGCTGATCAACGCCACGCCGATCGCGGCCGAGGGGCCGGTTCCGGGATCGGTGCTGGTCACCATGCAGGATCTCGCGCCGCTCGACGAGATCGAGCGGATGCGCACGGAGTTCCTCGGTCTGGTGAGCCACGAGCTGCGCACGCCGCTCGCGGCGATCAAGGGCTCGGCGGTCACGCTGATGGAGGAGCCGGCCCGCCTTGACCCGGCCGAGATGCGCGAGTTCTTCCGTGTCATCGTCGAGCAGGCGGACCAGATGCGCGGTCTCATCGCGGACCTTCTCGACTCGGGGCGCATCGACTCGGGCACACTCTCGGTCACGCCCGAGCCGACGGCGGTGGCGGACCCGATCGAAGGGGCCAGGAGCGCGTTCCTGAGCGGCGACAGCCGGCACGGCATCGTCGTCGACCTCGCGGACGGCCTGCCGCCTGTCATGGCGGACCGGCGCCGCGTCGTGCAGGTGCTGAACAACCTTCTCGCGAACGCAGCCCGGCACACGCGGGAGTCCGCCGTCATCCGCGTGTCGGCGGTGCGCGACGCGCAGCATGTCGCGATCTCGGTGGCGGACGACGGGGAGGGCGTCGAGCCCGAGCTGCTGCCGCACCTCTTCCGCAAGCATGTCGGCGGGGCCAGCGGCACGGTAAGCCACGGCCTGGGGCTCGCGATCTGCAAGGGGCTGGTCGAGGCGCATGGCGGGCGCATCCGCGCCGCCAGCGACGGCCCGGGCCAGGGGACGACGATCACCTTCACGATCCCGGTCGCGGGTGAGCCCGGTGGCACCGGGGATGCCAGTACCGGCAAGCCGGTGAGTACGGACGCAGAGGAGCGACCGCGCATCCTGGTGGTCGACGACGACCCGCGCACGCTGCGCTTCGTGCGCGACACGCTGACGGACGCAGGCTACGCCCCGCTGGTAACGGGCGCACCGGACGACCTCGCGGGCCTGATCCGCGCCGAGCGTCCCCAGCTCGTGCTGCTCGACCTGATGCTGCCCGGGAGTGACGGGATCGAGCTGCTGCAGGAGGTCCCTGAGCTCTCCGACCTGCCGGTGATCTTCATCTCCGGCTACGGCCGCGACGAGACCATCGCGCGGGCGTTCGAGCTGGGCGCCGACGACTACATCGTCAAGCCCTTCTCGCCGACCGAGCTGGTGGCGCGCATCCGGGCGACGCTGCGCCGGCACCGGGAGCCCGAGGCGTTTGTCCTCGGCGAGCTCGCGGTCCACTACGAGACCCGCGAGGTGACGGTAGGCGGCGCCGCAGTCGATCTCACCGCCACGGAGTACGAGCTGCTGCGCCTGCTGTCGGTCAACGCAGGACGGGTGGTGCACCACGACACGATCCTGCGCCGGATCTGGGACGGGGCCGACGGCGCCGATGCGAACCTGATCCGGAATTTCGTGCGCACGCTTCGCGGCAAGCTCGGCGACAGCGCGGAAAAGCCGACTTGGATCTTCAACCTGCGCGGCGTCGGCTACCGCATGCCGAGACCCGGCGACGGCTGACGCCCGCCAAGGTCAGGGTCCGGGAAACGGGCAGGCCCTCGGCAGGTTTTATCGGAGTGCTGCGCCCGGCGCCGCCGCGCAGGGCGCGTCGTCCCGCCGGTGCCGACTAAAGCGACCCCAGTTGGAGCGGGCTATTCGCTGACGATGCACTCTGCGAGGAACTGAAAAGCATGGGCCTCGCCCTCCTTCGCGAGCACTATCTGCGCGACGTCTCAAGGCGACGTTCGTCCGCTCTCAGAAGGGGCCGATCCCGAGCAGTCTCTCCGCGTTCCTGTGGGCGATCTTCTCCTTGGCGGACCGGGGCAGATCGGCCGCACGCAGCCAGTCCGCGCCCGCCCTGTTGCTCACGAACGGATAGTCCACAGCGAACA
>JAPPKP010000175.1:3565-4388 GCA_028819955.1 Rhodospirillaceae bacterium
CCATCACCGCCAGCACCAGCCGCAACAGTTCGTCTCGGAAGAACGCGCTGGTCGTGATCCAGAAATTGTCGTGGAAATATTGCTGAACGGGTTTCTCCAGCCGCTCCGCGGTGACCCGCGCCAGGTCGCCCCCGAAGCGCCAGTAGAAGAACGGCAGGCCCTCGCCCATGTGCCCGACGACGATCTGCAGCTTTGGATGCCGGTCGAAGACGCCGCTGACGATCATCCGCAGGCATTGCAGCGCGACCTCCTGGTGCCAGCCGTAGCCCGGGCCGCTGAGCGCGAAGCTCACCCACTTGTCGCCCAGGCCGTTGTAGTAGACCTCCATCGCTTCGGGCGACGCCCGGTTCGGGTGGATGTAGATCGGCACGCCGAGCGTCTCGGCGCGGGCGAGCACCGGTGCGAAGTCGGCGTGATCGAGGAACTTGCCGTGGACGGCCCCGTAGGTCATGCAGCCCACGAAGCCGAGGTCGCGAACCGCGTATTCGAGCTCGTCCGCGGCCGCCTGCGGCTCGCTCAGCGGCAGCGTGGCGAAGGCGCGGAAGCGATCCGGATGGGCCGGAATGACGTCGCGGGCGAGCCAGGTATTGAGCCTGCGGGCGTAGGCGACGCCTTCGGCCCCGGGCAGGTTCTGGGCCCCGGGCGTAAGCGCCGAGAGGACCTGGATGCCGATGCCCGCCGCGTCCATTTCGGCGATGCGCCCGGCTCCGACGTCGTTGATGTCCGACCCGATCGCGCCTTTCAGGGACCGGATGCCGTTGAGCCGCATCAGCTCCGGCGTCGCGAAATGCTCTTCCAGGCCGAGCAGGAACAGGTCCTTGTC
>JAPPKP010000281.1 GCA_028819955.1 Rhodospirillaceae bacterium
GCACTCCCTTGGTAAGGGAGGGGTCGGAAGTTCAATTCTTCCCGGCGGCACCGGCACTCTCGGCCAATTGGCCGGTCACGCTTCCCGCTTGCCGCCTGCCTCGCCTATAATCGGCCTTGCAGCGAGACTGCGGGGGTAGTCATGCAGATCGCCATCACGGGCCGCCACGTCAGCGTCAACGAAAGCTTCCGCGACCAGGTCACGCGTCGTCTCGAGACCTCGACCGGGAAGTTCTTCTCCACCGCCATCGACGCCCAGGCGGTGTTTGCCAAGGTGGCGCAGATGATCGAGACCGACCTTATGATCCATGTCGGCCACGGCATCAGGTTTCAGAGCCACGCGTCGGCCGCCGACATGACAGCGAGCTTCAGCATCGCGGCCGAGCGGCTGGAGAAGCGCATGCGCCGGCACAAGCGCAAGCTGCGCGACCATCACAAGTCCCCGCGCGGTGCAAAGGCCGCGGCAGGGGCCGAGCCGTCGCCGCAGCCGGCCGACTGAACGGCGTCGCGGCCGGGCATCGGCCGCCACCACCTGCGACCGAGCGCTGCCTTTTGCGGCAACCAACAGAGCGCCCAGGGAATGGAGATCGCGGACCTCTTGCCGTTGAGCGGCGTGCTGGACGACGTGAAAGCGGGCAGCAAGAAGCAGGCGCTGCAGGAGCTTTCCGCCGTCGCCGCGGCGCAGACGACGCAGGAGGAGCGCGTGGTCCTCGACCTGCTGCTCGCGCGCGAGCGGCTGGGCTCGACCGGGGTCGGTGCCGGTATTGCAATCCCGCATGGCAGGCTCACGAGCCTCACGCGGCTCTCGGCGGTGTTTGCCCGCCTGCGGGAGCCCATCGAGTTCGACGCGGTGGACGGGAAGCCGGTGGACCTGATCTTCCTGCTGCTCGCGCCGGACTCCGCGGGATCGGATCATCTAAAGGCGCTGGCGATGGTCTCGCGCTTGCTGCGCGACCACCGCGTGTGCGCGCGCCTGCGCGGCGCCGACAACGCGGAGGCGCTCTATGCCGTCCTCACCGGTGCGGCCGGCACGTCGCGGGCGTGAGCGCCCGGCCGATTGACAGCCGCCGCGCCGGGCCGCACGGTCGCCCCATGGTCTTGGTCCATGCCAGTTGCGTCGACCTGGAGGGCAAGGGCGTACTGCTGCGCGGCACCCCCGGCGCCGGCAAGTCCGATCTCGCGCTGCGCCTGATCGAGGGCGGGGCGAAGCTCGTCGCGGACGATCAGGTCGCATTGACGAATACCGGCGAGGCGTTGCTCGCGGCGCCACCGGCGCGTATCGCGGGGCTGCTTGAAGTGCGTGGGGTAGGAATCGTCTCGATGGCATTCGTGCATCAATGCCCGGTCCACCTGCTGGTCGATCTGGTCCAGCCCGACACGGTCGAGCGCATGCCGGAGGCTACGACCGTCGAGCTCTGCGGCCATCGGATCCCGCACGTGGCGCTCGCCCCATTCGAGGCGTCGACGCCGGCGAAGGTCAGGCTTTCGCTCTCGCATGCCGCTGCTGCAGGGCAGGACGTGCAGGCAACGCGCTCGGTCGGACGATGAACGACGCCCCTTCCGCCGGCCGCACACTGGTGCTGGTGACGGGAATGTCCGGCGCCGGCAAGTCGACGGCGCTCAAGATTCTGGAAGACCTCGGCTACGAGGCGATCGACAACCTGCCCCTCTCGCTGCTCTCGGAGCTGGTCCAGGCTCGGGGTGAGAATGGGCTGCCAGAGCCGCTCGCGCTCGGCATCGATTCACGCACCAGGGGGTTCGATCCCGGTGAGATCGAACGCTATCTCGAGCCGCTGCTCGGCACAGACGGGACCGGCGAGATTGCCCTGCTCTTCCTCGACTGCGAGACCGAGGTGCTGCGCCGACGCTTCAGCGAGACCCGCCGCCCACACCCGCTGGCGCATGACAAGCCGGTCGACGAGGGAATTGAGCGCGAGCGCACGCTTCTCGGCTGGGTCCGCGACCGTGCGGATATCACCCTCAACACGAGTCGGCTCTCGGTCCGCGACTTGCGCGGGATCATCGCCGCGCGTTTCGGGCCGGAATCGAGGCAGGCGCCCGCGATTTTTGTGCTCTCCTTTGCCTATAGCCGCGGCGTACCGCCGGACGCCGACTTCGTGTTCGATGTCCGCTTCCTCACCAATCCGCACCATGTGCCGGCGCTCCGGCCGCTCACCGGGCGCGAGCCCGAGGTCGCACACCACGTGCGGGATGACCCGGCCTACGGCCCCTTCTTCGAGGGCATGGTGGCGATGCTCAAGCCGCTGCTCCCGGCCTTCGAGCGTGACGGGCGCTCCTACCTCACCATTGCGCTCGGCTGCACGGGCGGGCGGCACCGCTCGGTCGCCGTGGCTGAGCACCTGGCCGAGACGCTGGCCGGAAGACGCTGGCAGATCACGGTGCGCCACCGCGATCTCGACACCCAGGCCGCACTGGAGCGGCGTGCGGCGGGGTGAGCCGATGATCGGACTCGTTCTCGTTACCCACGGGCGGCTCGCCGAGGAATTCGTCGCAGCGACCGAGCACGTCGTCGGGTCCCAACCGCGTACGCACGCAATTTGCATCGATCCCGACGACGACATGGAGCAGCGCCGCCAGGACATTCTCGACGCCATCGGTGCGACCGACGAAGGCGACGGGGTGATCGTGCTCACCGACATGTTCGGCGGGACGCCTTCGAACCTCGCCATCTCGGTCATGGAGGGCGCGAATGTCGAGGTCATCGCCGGCGTGAACCTGCCGATGCTGATCAAGCTCGCGAGCGTGCGTTCGAGCAGCGACCTGCGGGGGGCCGTGGCCGCCGCGCAGGAGGCCGGGCGCACCTATATTCACGTCGCGGGCCGGCTGCTCGAGGGTAGCGAGGCGTGAACGAGGCGGCGACCGAGCCTGGCGAAGGGAGCCACCACCGCACCTGCCTGATCGGCAACCGGCGCGGCCTCCACGCGCGGGCGGCGGCGAAGTTCGTCAAGACTGCCTCGCTCTTCGATGTCGACGTCGCCGTGTCCTGCAACGGCACGCGGGTCTCGGGCCTCTCAATTCTTGGGTTGATGATGCTGGCGGCAGGGCCCGGAACCGAAATCACGATCGAGGCAGCGGGCACGGACGCTGCTGCGGCGTTGGCGGCGCTGGCGAAGCTCGTGGACGGCGGCTTCGATGAAGACTGAAGGCAGCGCCGCCGCACGCGCTCAGGTTGTCGAGCTCACGGAACGGCCCGAGCGGCACTTTAATGGCCTCGGAGTCTCCGCCGGCATTGCGGTGGGGCCCGCGCACGTGGTCGAGCGCGGGCTCATCGACGTGCCCGAGTACCGCATCGAGGACGACGCGGTAGAGGCGGAGATCGCGCGCTTCCACGATGCCGTCGCGCTCTCCGCATCGCAGATACGCCAGCTGCAGGCCCAGGCTGAGGCGCTGCCGGAGGAGGTGGCAGGCCAGCTTCGCCACCTGCTCGACGCGCACCTCCTGATGCTCTCGGGCTCCCGGCTCGTGCGCGGTGTCGAGATGCGCATCAGGGATGCGCGCATCAACGCCGAAGCGGCTGTCCAGGTACAGCTCTCGGAGATCGCACAGGCCTTTGCCGGGATGGAGGATTCCTATCTCGCCGGCAAGATCGACGACGTGCGCGAGGCGAGCGCGCGCCTCGTGCGCAACCTGACCCGGGCGGGCTATCAGGCTTTCTCCGGCCTGCCTCCCGGCACTATCATCATCGCCGAAGAGATCACGCCCGCCGATACCGCGCTCATGGACCCTGTGCGCATCGGAGGCTTCGCGGCGGCGCTCGGTGGCGCGGAGGGACACACCGCGATCATGGCGCGCTCGCTGGGTCTGCCGGCGGTTTTGGGCGTGGCGGACCTCGTCGGCTCCGTGCGCTCGGGCGACATCGTGGCGGTGGACGGCGTGCGTGGTGGGCTCGTGGTCAACCCCAACGAGGCGACGATCGCCCGCCTCGAGCGCCGCCGTCGGGCGCTGGAACGGCGCGAGCGCCAGCTCGCCCGGTTGCGCCAGGTTCCGGCCGTATCGTCCGACGGCGCGCGCGTGACCCTGCAATGCAACATCGAGCTGCCGAACGAGCTGCCGCAGGCGCAGGAGGCGGGCGCCGAGGGTATCGGGCTTCTGCGCAGCGAGTTCCTGTACATGAACAGGGACGAGCCGCCCAGCGAGGACGAGCAATACGTCGCACTGAAGGAGATCGTCGCCGGCATGGAAGGGGCGCCGGTGACGGTGCGCACGCTCGACGTGGGTTCGGACAAGCTTGCCTATTCGCTCGGCGAGCACATCGCGCCGAGCGTCAATCCGGCGCTCGGGCTCCGCGCCATCCGCCTTTCGCTAAAGACGCCGGCGCTGCTGGAGGCGCAGATCGCGGCGATCCTCCGCGCCGGCGCCCA
>JAPPKP010000109.1 GCA_028819955.1 Rhodospirillaceae bacterium
GTTCCACAACCATCTCTCCATGCAGGCCGGCGCTTATCAGAACGGCACCTGGGTGGTCGCCACAGCCAAAGCCGGCACGGAGGAGGGAATCCACCACATGGGTGGGAGCTGCATCATCGCGCCCACCGGGGAGATCGTGGCCCAGGCTCAGACCGAGGGCGACGAGGTGATCGCCGCGCCGATCGATCTGGAACGCGGGGTCTATATTCGCGAGACCATCTTCAACTTCGCCGCGCACCGGCGGATCGAGCACTACGGCCTCATCTCCAGCCAGACCGGCGTGGAACCGCCGCCTGCCTGAGCACCGCCGCGAATTTGAGGCCCGCCTCAGACGGTGAGGACGATCTTGCCGAAGTGTGCGTTGGCGCGCATGTGAGCCTGCGCCTCCACCGCCTGCCCAAGCGGGAAGGTGCGATCGATCGGAAGGCTCAGCGTACCGTCCTCCACCGCCTCCCAGATGTCGGCGCGCATAGCGGCGTTGATGGCGCGTACCTCCTCCACTGAACGGGTGCGGAAGGTCACGCCGATGTAGTCGATGCGCTTCAGCGCATGCAGGTCGAAGTCGAACTCGGCGGTGAAGCCGCCGAGGCGGCCCACGTTGACGATCCGCCCCAGAACGGCCGCCGCCTGCATGGTTTGATTGGCGAGGCTGCCCGAGACCTGGTCGATGGTGAGGTCCACGCCCTTGCCGCCGGTCGCCTCCCGCGCCTGCTCAACCCAGCCCGGGTCTCCGGGGTCGAGGGCGAGGTCCGCACCGAACTCGGCGAGGCGGGCGCGGCGGCCGGCGTCACGCGAAGTGGCGAGCACCGTGCCAGCACCCTTGAGTCGGGCAATCTGGATGGCCATGAGACCCACGCCCGAACTCGCGCCTTGAATCAGGACGGACTCTCCAGCGACGAGGCGGCCAGTGGTGACGAGTGCGTCGTGCATGGTCTGGAGCGCGATGGGCAGCGTCGCCGCCTCGACCGGACCGGATGCGGCCGTGGGTACGGGGCACACCCGGCCCCAGTCGGTGACGGCGTACTCGGCGTAGCCGCCGGCGCCCGAGCACATCACCCGGTCGCCCGGCCGGATTCCGGGCACTTCGGCACCTGTCGTCACCACCTCGCCGGCCCATTCGAGGCCCGCGATCGTGCCCGCGCCGCCAAGCGCCCCGTGGGGTTTCCCGGCCGCCATGATCAGGTCCGCCCGGTTCAGGCCGCTGGCGGAGACCTTGACCAGAACCTCGTTCGGCTTCGGCTCAGGCACCGGCACGTCGCGGACCGTCAGACCTTCGTCGCCAAGCACTACTGCCTTCATTCGCCGTCTCCCATGGGTACTGCTGTTGTTGCCCCCCTTATATCTTGGGCCGTCATGATTCTCTCGGCTTGCTCCCACCGCAGGCGAGACTCTCTCTATCCGCGTAGTAGTGCTGTCGTCAGGCGCCCAAGATTGTCCGACACAATGTATGAAACATATGTCCATAAGTGTTAGATATGGTGGTTGTCAGGCTGGCGTCCGGCGCGCGCACGGCGCGCTCGGCGAGAGATGACGCGTTGGTGACGAGACCTGTGGATCGGCGCCGGATGCGAACGGTAGTAGTCGCGATTCTGCTGCTGACAGGGGTTGCATTGGTCGGAGCCTGCGGCGGCGGGGGCGACGACGCCAACCCGCAAACAACGGTCCCGCCTACGCCCGACCCACCGCCTACGCCGGACCCACCACCCGCACCGGGGCCGCCGCCGATGCCCGACCCGGAGCCGATGCCGGATCCGGAGTCGCAGCCTCCGGTTGTCTCGCCCGCGTGCGTCGAATCCGTGATCGGGTGCCTGGTGCCGGAGAGATACGAGGCGGAGCGTCGGACGATCGCGGATGCGCATAGCGGCGAGGTCGACTTCAAGAATCAATGGGGCTTGACGTCGATCCGGGCTGATACCGCCTATGCGCAACTCCAGCTGGAGCACGGTATCGATAGGGATGCCGGCAGCGGTCAGACCGTCGGCCTGATCGATACCGGAATCGATGCAGGACACCCGGTATTCGCCGGCAAGACGATAAGCGAGCATTTATTCGATGAGGCGCAGGACGAGACCGGCGAGGAATTTTCCCACGGCACTGCGGTTGCGAGCGTCATCGCGGCGCGGCGGGGCGCCGTGTTCGACTACGCCGGCGCGAGTCCCGCGCATGGCGTCGCCTGGGGTGCCGATATCGCGATGTTGGCTATCCCGACCGGCTCAGGAGGCGGCACCTATGTTCCGATTCAGTTTTCCGGTCAAACCAGTGCCGATGACCGATGGGCGAACAGGGTCACTCACATGAACGATTGGTCGATTGGAGGGCGCAGGCTCGATTTCGTCAACGTCAGCGTCGGGTACCACGGGATCATCGACCAATACGGCGAGCAGGAGATTCGCGAAAGCTTTGGCGGAATGATCGAGGCACTCGCACAGGCGGGTACGGACGACAAGACGGTTTTCGTCTGGTCGGCCGGCAACGCCCACGGGAACGATTGCGATGCGATCGACTTCGAGAACAATCCAGATTTGTGTGTGGACGGGCGTATCGACGCCAAGTCCGTCGAATTGCAGCCGGGGCTGCCGGCGCGCATTGCCGAGCTGCGCGGGCATCTCATTGCCGTCGTGGCCGTCGCCCCCGACAACGACGGCGACGGGGATAACGAAATTGCCGACTTCTCCAATCGATGCGGCATTGCCAAGGATTGGTGCATCGCCGCGCCGGGCGAGGACGTGCGGGTGGCCTATTTCGGTCCCTACGAGGGGTCAGCGGGAGCCCGGCTCAACGCGAACGTTAGCGGCACCTCCGTTGCCGCGCCCATGGTGACGGGCGCGCTCGTGGTGATGAAGGATTATTTCCGAGACGAGCTCTACAACACCGATCTGGTCGCGCGGCTCCTGGCAACCGCCGACAAGGACGGCATCTACGCTGATACAAGTGTTTACGGCCAAGGACTACTGGACCTAGCCGCCGCGACCACGCCTGCCGGCACACCCGGAATTGCGCTGGGCTCGCGGGTCGACGGCACCAGCGTCGGCCTGTCAGCGACCCGCCTCGGGCTCGGCAAGGCGTTCGGCGACGGGCTCGCGCAGGCGCTGGCGGGACGAGAAATCGTGGCCTTCGATGCGCTCGGAGCACCATTTTGGTACGCGCTCGGCTCGCTCACCGCTGCCGCCGACGGTCCCTTCGCAAGCGCGCGGCTCCGGCGCTTCATGGCGCAACCGCTAGAGAGGCGGGAGCCCGGCCATTGGCGCCCAACCGTCGGCGCGACAGAGAGCGGCGAAGGGGACGGAAAATCCGTCCCACTTCGGCTGGGTTTGCTCGAAGCGCATGAGTCGGGGAACGGGAGCGGGCATCTCTCCCTCGCCGGGCGAGCGCCAACAGTCGGCGCGGCGGGGAAGCGTGGTCTCAGCATCGCGGCCTTCTCGACCGAGGGCCTGGACGGGCGGGCGCCCGTGTCGGGTGCCACGCTTGCCTTGCGGCCGAACGGAGTACCTCTCGGCGTGCACAGCGGCTTGGTGGGCGAGCGCGAGGGCCTTCTCGGTTCCAGTGCGGCCGGCGCCTTTGGACACATGGCAGCAGCATCTGCCTTCGCCGGCGTCGAGGCGGGCGCACATGTCGGCCAGTGGCGCATCGGCGTCAACGCCGAGATCGGCACAGTCAACGCGTCGGTGCAAGGCGGGCTGATCGCCGACGTCTCTCCGCTGGCCACGAGCGCCTTCGCCCTGCAAGCGACACGGTCGTTCCCAGGTGAGAGCACGCTCACACTCTCGCTCTCGCAACCTCTCCGGGTCGAGGCCGGCCGTGCCCGTCTTTCGGTTCCCGTGGGTCGCACAAAGGATGGCCTAGTGCGGTACCACTCGATGATGGCCGATCTCGAGCCCACAGGTCGGCAGATCGACGTTGCGGTCCAGTGGCGAAAGCCGCTCACGGCTGGGAGCGAGCTGCGGCTCGGTGCGGCCTGGACCCGTCATCCGGGACACGCCGCCTCGGCGAATCCCGATCTGACTGTCCTCGCTGGTTGGCAGCACACATTCTGACGTCATCTGTTCGTCACGGAGTTGCGATGGTCGGATCAGGTCCGCGGCGGCCTGGGCAAGCGAAACAGCGCGTACCCAGGTGGTGGTGCGCAAGCGGTCGCAGTCGACCTATGCCCTTGACGACATGGTATTATAGCGGACCGAAACCGTTGACGCCCTGCGTCTGTATGCCACACTTTCGCGGTCGAGTCGGTATTCGCGATAATCGATATCGAACCCCCAGGAGCGAAATGGGAGCGAGCAATGAACAAGGCTGAGCTGATCAAGGCTGTCGCGAGCAGCGCGGACATCTCCAACGCCGACGCAGCGCGCGCGGTGGACAGCGTGTTCGGCGC
>JAPPKP010000202.1 GCA_028819955.1 Rhodospirillaceae bacterium
ACCCACTATCACGAGCTCACCGCGCTCGCCCAGAAGCTAGACCGGCTCGCCTGCCACACCATGCGGATCAAGGAGTGGCAGGGGAGCGTCGTGTTCCTGCACGAGGTGGCGCCGGGCGCAGCGGACCGCTCCTACGGTATCCACGTGGCGCGTCTCGCGGGGCTGCCCGAGGCAGTGCTGGCCCGTGCGGAGGCAGTGCTGGCGGTGCTGGAGCAGGGCGAGAAGGCCACCGCTGCCGCCAGGCTCGCGAACGACCTGCCGCTCTTCCAGACCCGCCCGGCGCCCACGCAGCCCGAACCCACGCCGGATCCGGTTCGCGCCCGCCTCGCCGCCATCAACCCCGACGATCTTACGCCGCGGGATGCACTGGAGCTCGTCTATGCGCTCCGCGCCGGGCTCGACAGCGATGAGACCCCGGACTGACCGTCCGCCACGCACCGGTATAAGATCGAGTCCTTCGGATCGACAGCCGGGTCCCGCGAGGTCATGAAGCCGCCGCCGTTCGCTTACGAATGCCCCACCGAGGTGGCAGACGCCGTCGCCCTGCTGGCGCAGCATGGGGCGGACGCACGGCCGCTTGCCGGCGGACAGAGCCTGGTGCCGCTGCTCAACTTTCGGCTGGCGCGGCCGGCCGTGCTGATCGACCTCAACCGCATCGCGGCGCTCGGGCACATCGCGGTCAGAGATGGCGCGCTCCGCATCGGCGCCATGGCGCGGCAGGCGGCGGTGGAGACCGATTCGGACGTTGCGCGCGGCTGGCCGCTGCTGACCGAGGCGATCGGACACATCGCCCATCCTCAGATTCGCAATCGCGGCACCATCGGCGGCAGCCTCGCCCACAACGACCCGGCGGCGGAGCTGCCGGCGGTGATGCTGGCGCTCGACGCTGAAATGACGGCCCAAGGCCCGGGAGGAACGCGCACCATCCAGGCCCAGGATTTCTTCGCGGGCACGATGGAGACTGCGCTCGCGCCGGACGAGCTTCTGACCAAGATCAGGGTTCCGGCGCTGCCGGAAGGCTCCGGCTGGGGCTTTCGGGAGGCCGCGCGCCGTCAGGGGGACTTCGCCCTCGTCGCGGTCGCGGTGCTGCTGCAGCCCGCCGACGACGGCATCCATGCCCGCGTCGTGGTCACCGGCACCGGCGACGGGCCCCGGAGCATGCGCGGTGCGGAGGCGGTCCTTGCCGAGCGGGGGACGGACGACGATGCGTGCGAGGCTGCAGGCAACGCCGCGGCCGAAGCTTGCGAGCCGGCGGACGATCCTCACGCGCCGGCCTGGTATCGCCAGAAGCTCGTGGCGGCGCTCACGCGTCGCGCCTGCCGCGAGGCGGCCATGAGAGTGGGGCGCTGAATGGCGGACCACGGCCACACAGTGCGCGTCACCATCAACGGCGAGGCCCACGAGCGACGGGTCGAGCCCAGGCTCCTGCTTTCCGACTTCATCCGACACGAGGCGGGGCTCACCGGCACTCACGTCGGCTGCGAGCACGGCGTCTGCGGCGCCTGCACGGTGCTTCTGGACGGTGCACCGGTGCGCTCTTGCCTGATGTTCGCGGTGCAGGCGGACGGTGCCTCGATCGAGACGGTCGAATCGCTCGCGAACGGTGAGACGCTGCACCCGCTGCAGGAGGCCTTCCGCCGCGAGCACGGGCTGCAATGCGGCTATTGCACGCCCGGCATTCTGATGACCCTGAAACCCTTTCTCGCCGCCAACCCGGCGCCGAGCGACGCCGAAATCCGGCTTGCGCTCTCCGGCAACCTCTGTCGATGCACCGGCTACCAGCAGATTGTGGCGGCGGTGCGCCGGGCCGCGGCGATGATGCGGGGCGAGGAGCCATGACCACGCGGCTGATCGGCGAGCCGGTCGAGCGGCGCGAAGACGCACGGCTGCTCACCGGGCGCGCGCGCTTCATCGACGACATTCACCTGCCGGAGATGCTGCACGCTGCCGTGCTGCGCAGCCCTCACGCCAAGGCGCGGTTCACGCGCATCGATGCCAGCGCGGCGCTTGCGCTCCCCGGCGTCCACACAGTCATCACCCACGAGGACTTGGGTAACGCCAACACGCCCATGCCACTTCTCAACCAGGACCCCGGCTTCATCCATCCCCGCACGCATCAGGCGCTCGCGCCGGGGCAGGTCCGCTTCGTCGGCGAGGCGGTGGCGCTGGTGGTCGCAGAGAGCCGCTACCTCGCCGAGGACGCGCTCGACCTGATCGAGGTCGACTACGCGCCCGAGGCAGCGGCGGTTGGCCTCGCGGGGGCGGCAGAGCCGGGCGCACCGCTGGTCCACGACGACACCGATTCCAACGTCGCCTGCCGCACCGCCGACAACACCGGAGATATCGAGAACGCCTTCGCCACCGCTGACTTCGTGCTGCGCGAGGAGCTCCGGCCCGAGCGGGGCGCGGCCCAGCCAATGGAGACGCGCGGCGTCGTCGCCCGTTACGACGCGAGTCTCGATCAACTCACGATCTGGGACACCACCCAGGCGCCGATCAGCGCCCGCGGCGTCATCGCCGACAAGCTCGGGATGCCCGAGGCCGCCATTACCGTAATCGCGCCGGACGTCGGCGGCGGCTTCGGCGTGAAGATCTACCTGGTCTACCCCGAGGAACTGCTGATCCCCTTCGCCGCCCGCCTGCTCGGCCGCCCCGTCAAGTGGATCGAGGACCGCCGCGAGCACTTCATCGGCTCCAACCACGAGCGGCTGATGGTGCATCGTATCGAGGTGGCGGCGACCAGGGGTGGGCGCATTCTCGGCATCAGGGACCGCTTTCTGTATGACAGCGGCGCCTACTGCCCCTACGGCCCCATCAACGCCCAGTGCGCCCAGGCGATCCTACCGGGACCCTACAAGATTCCGGCCGTGCACACGGAGTACGAGGCCGTCTACACCAACACGCCCGTCGTGAGCCCCTACCGGGGCGCCGGCCAGCCGCACGGCAATTTCGTCATGGAAGCGGCCATGAACCACGTGGCCCGTGCGCTCGGCCTCGATGCGGCCGAGATCAGGCGGCGCAATCTGGTGCGGCCCGAGGACTGCCCCTGGGATTCCGGCCGCGTCTTCCAGGGCAACACCCCGCTCATCCACCGCGACAGCGACTATCCCGCGCAGCTCGAGAAGGCGCTCGACGCGCTCGATTTCGCAGGCGTGAAGCGCGGCCAGCCGGCCGAGCGCCAGCAGGGCATCTTTCGGGGTGCCGGCATCGCCGGCTTCGTCGAGGGAACGGGCATCTCGCCCTACGAAGGGGTCGAGGTGCGCGTGGAGCCCACCGGCCACGTGCACGTGACCACCGGCTATCCCTCGCAGGGGCAGGGGCATCACACGACACTTGCGCAGGTGGTGGCGGAGACCTTGAGTGTGGCGCCGGAGCAGGTGGTGGTGGAGAGCGGGCGGAGCGACCGCTTCGCTTGGGGCGTCGGCACCTTCGCCAGCCGCGCGGCGGTGGTGGGCGGCAGCGCGGCATTCGGCGCCGCGAAGGCGGTTCGTGCGCGGGCGCTCGACCTCGCTTCGGAGGAGCTGGAGGCGGCGCCCGAGGACCTGGTCCTGGCCGATGGCGCCGTGCACGTGAAGGGAGCGCCGCAGATGGCGGTGACGCTGGCCGCGCTCGCGTACGCGGCCAATCCGATCAACACGCTTCAAGCCGGCGCCGAGCCGGGTCTCCGCGCCGCCGACTACTACCGCGCCCCCGATGGCGCGTTTGCGAGCGGGGTTCACGGTGCGATCGTGGTGGTGGATGTCGCCACTGGCATGGTGGAAATCGAGAAATATATCGTGGTCCACGACTGCGGGTTGATGATCAATCCCAGTATCGTCGAGGGTCAGATTCTCGGTGGCACGGCGCAGGGGATCGGCGGCGCTTTCTACGAGAAGCTCAGGTTCGACGAGGACGGCCAGCCGCTGGTGACGACCCTCATGGACTATCTGATCCCGACCGCCATGGAGATCCCGCCCATCGAGATCCATCACATGGAGAGCCGCTCCAGCCTCAACCCCTTGGGCGTCAAGGGGGTAGGGGAGGGCGGCGCGATTCCCGCTGCCGCCGCCTTCGCCGGCGCGGTGGAGGACGCTCTGGAGCCGTTCGGCGCCACTGTCCGCGCCGTCCCCCTGGATCCCCCCGCCATCCTCGCGATGATCGAAGGTCACGGTGGAGGCAGCGCGGCTCCCTGACCACCCTCCCTCCGCTTGGCGCAGGCGTGGCGGGCGACTATCGTGCGCGGCTTGTCGCGATGACGCGGGGCAACGCCGTGACCGGGAACGTGAGGCCGCATGAGTAGCGCCGCCGAGGGCGCCCGCTACGTGCTGGCCGTCGATGTCGGCGGCACTTAAATTGACAGCGATTTTCGGATATCTGGACACGAGT
>JAPPKP010000220.1 GCA_028819955.1 Rhodospirillaceae bacterium
GCGATCTCCTGGATGATCCACCAGTCCTGCTTCACGCCGTCGGGCGCGGTGAGCGCGACGCGTCCCATCTGAATCTGGCGGTTGGTGTTGGTGACCGTGCCGTCCTTCTCCGGCCATGCGGAGGCAGGCAGCACCACGTCGGCGTGCCAGGCGGTCTCGGTGAGGAAGAGCTCCTGGATAACGAGATGCTCGAGCGAGGCGAGCGCTTCGCGCACGTGCCGCAGGTTGGGGTCCGACATCGCCGGGTTCTCGCCCATGATGTACATTCCCCTGACCTGCCCCTCGTGGGCGGCGTTCATCACTTCGACCACGGTGAGGCCGGCGTTGGGGTCGAGCTCGGCGTCCCAAAATTCCGAGAACTCGTCGCGCAAGATGGGATCGGTTACGCGCTGGTAGTCCGGGTACATCATCGGGATGAGGCCGGCGTCAGACGCACCCTGCACGTTGTTCTGGCCGCGCAGCGGGTGCAGGCCGGTGCCGGGGCGGCCCACCTGGCCGGCGATCAGCGCCAACGAGATCAGGCAGCGCGCATTGTCGGTGCCGTGGATGTGCTGGGAGATGCCCATGCCCCAGAAGATGATCGCCGCCTCGGCCCTGCCGTAGAGGCGCGCCACCTCGCGCAGCACGTCGGGCTCGATGCCGCAGACCGGCCCCATATCCTCCGGCGCGTAGTCCTTGAGGTGGGCCCGGAGCTGCTCGAACCCTTCCGTATGGGCGCTCACGTACTGCCGGTCGTAATGCTCTTCCTCGACGATGACGTGCATCAGCGCGTTGAGCAGCGCCACGTCCGTGCCGGGCTTGAACTGCAGGAAGTGGCTTGCATGGCGGGAAAGCGCCGAGCCGCGCGGGTCGATCACGATCAAATTCGCGCCCCGCTTCGCCGCGTTCTTGAAGAAGGTCGCGGCCACCGGATGGTTCGCGGTGGGTTGGGCGCCGATCACGATGATGACGTCCGAATGCTCGACCTGGTTGAAGCTCGCGGTCACCGCCCCGGAGCCGATGCATTCCAGCAGCGCCGCCACCGACGAGGCGTGACAGAGCCTGGTGCAGTGATCGACGTTGTTGGTGCCGAAGCCTGCGCGCACGAGCTTCTGGAAGAGATAGGCCTCCTCGTTCGATCCCTTGGCGGAGCCGAAACCGGCGAGCGCGCCCGCGCCATGCCGGTCGCGAATCTGCCGCAGGCCCGCCGCTGCCACGTCGAGCGCTTCGTCCCAAGTGGCTTCCCTGAAGTGGGTGAAGGGGTTTGCCGGGTCGATGTCGATATCGGCCGATTTCGGCACGTCCTCCCGGCGGATCAACGGCGTGGTCAGCCGGTGCCGGTGAGTCACGTAGTCGAAGCCGAAGCGCCCCTTGACGCAGAGCCTGCCGTGGTTGGCCGGGCCGTCCCTGCCGTCGACCCAGAGGATCTCGTTGTCCTTGACGTTGAAGGTGAGTTGGCAGCCGACACCGCAATAGGGGCAGACGCTGTCGACCTGCTTGGCCGGCGTCTCCTTGCCCACCTCCTTGGCCGGCATTAGCGCGCCCGTGGGGCAGGCCTGGACGCATTCGCCGCAGGCGACGCAGGTGCTCTCGCCCATGGGGTCGTCGAAGTCGAAGACGATCTTGTTGCGCGCGCCCCGGCCGGCCATGCCGATCACGTCGTTGACCTGCACTTCGCGGCAGGCGCGGACGCAGCGGGTGCAATGGATGCAGGCGTCCAGATTGACTGCCATCGCAGTGTGGGTGAGGTCGGGGGCAGGGGACTGCCGCGGCTCGAAGCGGCTCGTCGAGAGCCCCATGGTCCCCGCCCAGTCCCAGAGCTCGCAAGACGGGTCGTGGCTGGATTCGGGCGGAGGCTGATCGGCGAGCAGCAGCTCCATCACCATGTCGCGGGAGCGCACCGCACGCTCCGCATCGACGCCGACCACCATCCCGTCCGCCGGCTTGCGGATGCAGGAGGCCGCGAGCACCCGCTCGCCCTCGATCTCCACCATGCAGACCCGGCAGTTGCCGTCCGGCCGGTAGCCGGGCTCCGGCGTGTAGCAGAGATGGGGAATGTCGATCCCGTTCCGCTTGGCGACCTGCCAGATGGTCTCGTCCGGCTCTGCGGTGACCGCCCGGCCGTCGAGGGTGAAGCGGATCACGTCGCTCATGCGAGCTCCTCCGGGAAGTAGCGCAGGATCGAGAGCAGCGGGTTCGGTGCGGCCTGCCCAAGCCCGCAAATCGAGGCATCGGCCATGGCGGCACTCAGCTCGCGCAGGAGCGGACCATCCCAACGGCCGTTGCCCATCAGTCCGACCGCCTTTTCGGTGCCGACGCGGCACGGCGTGCATTGCCCGCAGCTCTCGTCTTCGAAGAACCGCATCAGGTTGAGGGCCGCGCTCTTCAAGTCGTCCTTGTCGGAGAGCACCACGACTGCGGCCGAGCCGATAAAGCAGCCGTGCTCCTCCAAGGTGCCGAAGTCGAGCGGCAGGTCGGCCATCGAGGCGGGCAGGATACCGCCCGAAGCGCCGCCGGGCAGGTAGGCGCGGAACGTGTGGCCCTCGGCCATGCCGCCGCAATACTCGGTCAGCAGCTCGTTCATGGTGATGCCGGCCGGCGCCCGTTTAACCCCGGGCTCCTTCACCCGGCCCGACACCGAGAAGCTGTGGAAGCCGGAGCGCCCGTTGCGGCCTTCGTCAGCGAACCAGCGCGGACCGTGCTCCAATATGTCGCGCACCCAGTGGAGTGTCTCGACGTTGTTGATCAGCGTGGGCCTGCCCCAGAGGCCGACCTGGGAGGGGAAGGGGGGCTTGTGCCGGGGCTCTCCCCGCTTGCCCTCGATGCTCTCCAGCATCGCGGACTCCTCGCCGCAGATATAGGCGCCCGCGCCCCGGCGGAGGATAAGCTCGGTCTGGTCCGTGAGGCCCGCAGCGTCGAGCTTCGCGATCTCCTCCAGCAGTACCTCGCGGATGCCGGGATACTCGTCGCGCAGGTAGATGTAGCACTCGGCGGCCTCGACGGCCCAGCCGGCGATCAGCGTGCCTTCGAGGAAGCGGTGCGGGTCCTGTTCCATGTAGACCCGGTCCTTGATGGTGCCGGGCTCGCCTTCGTCCGCGTTCACCGACATCAGCCGGGGGCCGGTCTCGGCGCGGACGAAACGCCACTTGCGCCCGGTCGGGAAGCCCGCGCCGCCCTTGCCCTTGAGGCCGCTCTCCTCCAGCGCCGCGATCACGTCGCCGACGGTCCGCGCGCCCGAGAGGCATTCCCTGAGCACCGCGTAGCCGCCATCCGCGATGTAAGAGTCGAAATCGACGTATGCCGGGATGGCCGGGGAATGGTCCACTCCCTCGATGCAGGCAAGTATCGAGCCGACCGTCGCCTCGGTCACGTGGCGATGGCCGACTTCCGCCACCGGCGCTTCTTCGCAGCGGCCCATGCAGGGCGCCCGCACCACCCGCACGGCATCGCCCACAGCACCAGGGAGTTCCTCCAGCAACGCAGGCGCGCCGAGACATTCGCAGGTGAGGCTGTCGCAGACCCGAACCGTCAACGGCGGCGGCGGGCTCTCGCCCTCCATCACGACGTCGAAATGGGCGTAGAAGGTCGCGACCTCGTAGACTTCGGCCATGGCGAGGCGCATCTCGGCCGCCAACGCTGCCAGATGGCGGGCGGAGAGGCAGCCGTAGTGATCCTGGATCTTGTGCAGGTGCTCGATCAGCAGGTCGGAGCGCCTGGGCTCGTCGCCAAGGAGCGCACGAACCTCCTCCTGCGCTGCGGGATCGACTTGCCGGCCCTTTTCGGTGTAGCGCGCCCTGCGACGCCCGCTTCCGGGGTGTCTGGGTGCCTGAGTTCCGCCCGAAAAAGCCAACTGCACTCTCCAAATAGCCTCGTCCACCGAAATCGGCGACCATCGCGATAGACTGGCCCCGATGCCTAGCACCTAGCCGGGTAACGGTCGAGACCTAGTTTGAGCGTCGGTTACCCGGGCGACACCAAGGAGCAGCGATGCGGGCTGCTCAGAACGTCTCTTCGCCGAGCGGCGCGGGTGGTTCGACCTTGGTGAGGCTGACCACGGAGGCGTTGATCAGGCGCTTGCCCGCATTCTTGAAATTGGCCGTCACCCGGTCGCCGATCACCGACTGGACCTGCCCGAGCCCCCAATCCGGCGCCAGCGGGTTCCTGACCCAATCGCCTGGCGCGAGGCCATCGACCATTGCTCCCCTCTCTTCGCTCGGTCGCCGCGGCCCTTCGCCTGCGGGCCCGGCATGATAGCCGGGTGGCGCTCCGCCGACCATTTCGGGGCTCGTCCGTGCCCCGAAAGACGTCGCGATATATTCATAATCCTTTGTTATATAATATTAATTTTCAACAGCCGGGCATCGCCATTGCGGTCGGTTCAGGGC
>JAPPKP010000333.1 GCA_028819955.1 Rhodospirillaceae bacterium
GAAGCGGTCAACTCATCTGGTACATAAACCGGTCAACTCAAAATGTGCTCGACATCAGGCGGCCGGGGCCTGGAGCAACCTTAGGCCTGGCTTCTCGCGCGGCAGCCGCGTCAGTGAATCATTTTCTCCGGATCGAAGACGGGCGTCGTGGCCTCGGTCAACAGCTCGGAATAGGCGGCAGGGCGCCGTGCGCCCGGACCCCAGATCGCGTTCTCGCGGTAGGCACGAATCTCGTCGAGGTCGAAGTCGCAGTAGTAGATGCCCGCCTCTTCGCCGGCTTCCAGGATCAATGTTTCCCGACTCCGGCCCTGCCCGTTCTTCTCGCCGCCGAGGCTGAAGGCCATCGGCACGATGCCGAGCGAGTGCCCGTTGCCGTCGGGATGGGACACCGGATAGTTGGTCATCGCGAGCGCGATCATGTTCTCGAACGCCCGGGTCTTCATCTGCGCGACCCGGTGCTCCTCGAACACGCAAGCGTTCGGAACCAGCACCAGCTCGGCCCCCTTGATGGCCAGGATGCGCGCGCTCTCCGGATTCTCGCGGTCGTAGCAGATCATCGCCCCGACCTCCAACGGACCCTTCTCCGTGTCGAGCGTGGTCACGCTGAACCCCTCGCCCGGCGCGCACAGACGCTCGTTGGTGAACGCGCAGGTGTGGACCTTCGCATAGCGGAGAACGATCTCGCCCGTACCGTCGATCAGAGCGAGAGCGTTGCGCGGCCCCGAGCGGTGGTCCTCCAGAAAGGTCAGGCCGATCGCGAGACCGATCTCGGCCGCAAGTTCGCGGAAGGCGCAGACGAACGCGGAGTCCTCGCGCAGCGCGGTCTGTCGCCAAGCCTCTGCGGCGGCGCCGTCGTCGGCGTTCGGGAGCGCGTAGCCGTGGCTCCAGACTTCGGGAAGGAGGGCGATGTCGGCGCCGTTCGCGCGCGCCTCGCGGCAAGCCGCAAGTCCCGAACGAAGGTTTTCGTCGACGGTCGCGCCGGCACTGAGCTGAAGCAGCGCAACGCGGATTACGCTCATCGTTCTCGCCCCGTATGGCAGATGATTCCTGACTCTACCGACAACCACGAATTGCAATCGGTCCAATGCGCGAATTGCCCTCGAACGTTCCCGATAGAGGTGTGTCCGTGCGCCAGAGGACCGATCAGCCGATATCGACGTAGACGGAGCCGTTCTCGATCCGCGTCGGATACACGGCCAGATCGTCGAGCACGGGGGCGCCCAGCGCCTCGCCCGTCTTGTAGTGGAATCGGCCGTTGTGCTTCGGGCACATGATCACGTCGTCGAACACCATGCCGTCGGCGAGGTGCGCCTCCTCGTGCGTGCAGTATCCGTCGGTCGCGTGGAACTCGTTGTCGGGGCTGCGGTAGATCGCGAACGTCCGCCCGGCGTGGTCGAAGCGAATCACGTCCTCGGGATCGATATCGTCGACCGCGCAGGCCTTGACCCAATCGCTCATCGCATTCCTCAAGGGCTCCCGGTCTATGGCTCGGAGAGCGTGCGGAGAGAGCCCGGCAGAAGCTCCCAACGACGCCTCACTCGGCCGCGGCCGCCACCTTCGTTTCGGCGGGGGCCCGAGGCAGATCCTTCTTTAGCCAGTACTCCGGGTCACGACGCTGCCTGAGCAGAACCGGAACCAGCTCCCGGTAGGCCGCCCAGACGCTCGGGCAGGGCGGCGGGCAGTCCGCCTTGATCTCCTCGTGCAGCTTGGGGAGCGCATGGTAGGGCACCAGCGGGAACATGTGGTGCTCCACGTGATAGTTCATGTTCAGGTAGAGGAATCGCAGCACCGGGTTCATGTAGACGGTGCGGGTGCAGAGGCGATGGTCGAGCACGTCGTCGCCAAGGGCGAGGTGCTGGGTCACCCCGAAGAAGAGCGCGATCCAGAAGCCGACGAACGGCGGCACCAGCACGAGCGCGATGGGCAGCACCGAACCGGTCGCGACCGCCAGCGCGATGACGCCGAACCAGATCGCGATCCACACCCGCGCGACCAGATACACCTTCCACCACTCCGATTCCGGCACGAAGTCCTCTTCCGGGAAGGTCTTCTTGCCGCACGCGTGGATGAAGACGTGCTTGATCGCCTTGACCCCGATGTTGAGATTGAAGGCGGCGAAGAACAGCGAGCGAAAGTTGGGCGGCCGCGGGGTGATGATCTCCGGGTCCCGGCCGACGATGATCGTGTCGGTGTGGTGGCGCGTGTGGCTCCAGCGCCAGACCGTCGGCTCGCGCAGCAGGAAGAACGACGCGAAGTTGTAGACCGCGTCGTTGAGCCACGGGATGGCGGTCGCCGTGCCGTGGCCGAACTCGTGCCAGCGCGGATCGGACGAGCCGCCGAGAATCGTGCAGTAGGCGAAATAGACGGGCACCATCCACCAGGTGCCCCAGGTGAACCAGGTGAGGACGCCGAGCCCGCCGATCAGCGAAAGCCAGAGGAGGAGGTGCCAGATGGCGGGGAAGTTGCGGCGCTTCATGAGCTCCTTGAGGCGCGCGCGCGGCACCGGGGACTGGTACCAGTCCGCCGAGACGAGGCCCTTCCCCCAGGCGCGCCTGGTCTCCTCGCCGTTCAGGCTGTAGTCCCTGCGTGCGATGGCCATGCGGTCACCTCTCCTGTGCGCTCAGACCGGCGGGATTTTACCCATGAGTGGCCCTGCGCTCCAATTCTTACGGGCGGCTCAGCCCCCGGACGCTTCCGCGACGACCTCCCGCCACGCCTCCTTGACCCGCCTCTTCATCAGCAACGCCTCCTCCCACCGGTCGGAGAGCTCGTTGCCGTCCGGCCCGGTCATCGCGTACTCCTTCGGTCCGATCTCGCAAGTGAACGTCAGGGTGTCGCCCTCCGCGGCCCGCCCCAGCCAGCTTCGGAAGCCGTAGGACCACCAGCCGAGAAAGAGCTCGAACCACTCCTGGTGCTGGGGGAAGCTGATCTGCACCTGCACCTGCTCGCGGCTCGCAACCCGACCGTGATAGGCCCAGCAGTTGTCCAGAATACGATGCATGAGGGCGTGGTTATCGTCGTCGATGGGCCATGCGAACTCGCGACCGACAAGGTAGTGGGATAGATCGCCGGTCAGCCGGAGATCGGGGAAGCAATCGAGGAGCTGCAGCGTGAAGAAGAGATCGGTGGTCATCCGGTCGCGGTGGGTCTCGATGAAGACCGGGATGGAGGTCTGCTCCGCCAGTCGCCGCCAGCCTTCGAGGTAGGGAATACAGTCCTGCACCCGATAGGGGCGAACGTTGGGCTGGATGCTGATGTGGTTGGCGCCGAACTCCTCCGCGTTCTCGATGACCGGCGCGAGGGCCTCCACGGTCCGGGGAAAGCCCAGCGCCTGCGCCGACAGGCCGTGCGCCTTCTGCCAGGCGCCGATCCGCCTCGCGAGATCCCGATCCTCGAAGCTGACGCTCACGCCGTCGTAGCCCGCCCCCAGGATCATTTCGAGGTTCTCGTCGAGCGTGCGTTCGTAGCCGTCCGGGTGCCGGCGTTCCATCGCCCAGGTCGACTGGTAGACCAGCAATCTGTTCAAGTCGCTGCTCACGTCGCGGCCTCCTTTGCGGATTTCCCGGCACGGTTCGTTCGGCGCAGGCCCATGACGGGCCGGACGCAGGCGAGTGCCCCATTGTAGTCGAAACCGGCCGCCAAATACCTGGCCGGCTTGCAACGACTCGTCGCGCTGCCGATCGGAGCGGCGGCGTTGAAATCCAAATTCGTGCTTGCTAGGGTTCCGAAACGGCGGTCCGGGTGACCGTCGGGGTCTGGGCGCGCCGACGGGATCGAGGGGGACCTCATGGCGATCTGCGACCAGCAGGTGCAGCAGTACTTCGACGATGGCTTTCTCATCGTGGAGGATCTGCTGTCGGACGACGACCTCCAGCCGGTCATGGACGAGCTCGAGCAGGTCGTGGACGAATGGGCCGGGAAGCTCTATCGGGCCGGCAAGATTTCGGACAAGTGCGCGGACGAGGATTTCTTCCATCGCCTCACGAGGCTCGAAGAGCAGTGGCCGGGCGCCGCCCCGCTGGTTCACAACCGGGAACAGGTTCGGCCGGCACTGGCGAGGCTTTGGACGTCAGACAAGCTCCTCGACATTCTCGAACAGTTTCTCGGCCCCGACATCTGCGGCCATCCGATCAGCGCGATTCGGCCCAAGACCCCGAAGACACAGCTGATGACCGTGCCATGGCACCAGGACGCGGCCTACTTCACGCCGGGAATGGAGCGCACGCTGCAGCCGGTTGCGTGGATCCCGTTTATCGATGCGAACAGCGAGAACGGGGCACTCCAGGTCGTCCGCGGCGGGCACCGGTCGGGGCAGGTGTTCCGCCACCGCAAGGAGTGCATGGT
>JAPPKP010000106.1 GCA_028819955.1 Rhodospirillaceae bacterium
GGGCCCCGCTGCTCGCCGAGGCCCACGCCCGCTATCAGGCCCCGCTGGACGCGCCGTCGGCCCGCGTCGAGGGCCCGCCGCCGCCCGACGGACCCACGGTGTCGGCGGTCGAGGCCGGGAACGGCCCGCCGGCAGCCTATCCCTTGGGCGTCGCCCGCGGGCAGGTGCACGGCACCTACGTCGTGGCTCAGACCGATGACGGCATTGTCATCGTCGATCAACACGCCGCTCACGAGCGCATCGTCTACGAGCGCATGAAGGCCGCGCTCGCCGACTCCGGTATCCAGCGCCAGATCCTGCTGATCCCGGAGGTGATCGAGCTCGACGAGACGGCGGTCGGCAGGCTTGAAGCGCGGGCGGGGGAATTCGCCGATCTCGGCCTGGTGCTGGAGCGCTTCGGGCCGGGTGCGATCGTGGTGCGCGAGGTGCCGGCGCTCATCGGCAACGGCGACACCCAGGGCCTGGTGCGGGACCTCGCCGACGAGCTCGCGGAGTGGGACGACGCCACGACACTGCGCCAGCGGCTCGGCGACGTGTGCAGCACCCTCGCCTGCCACGGCAGCGTCCGCGCCGGCCGCAGGCTCAACGCAGACGAGATGAACGCGCTCCTGCGCCAGATGGAGGCGACCCCCCACGCCGGCCAGTGCAACCACGGCCGGCCCACCTACGTGGAGCTCAAGCTGGCCGATATCGAACGCCTCTTCGGCCGCCGCTAGAGGGATGCCGTACAACGCGAATGCTGGCGGCCTGAGCGCCGTGTAAGACTGAACGAACGGGATCAAGGGAGCACACATGGAACGGGAAGCGCGCTATCCGGATTACATCGGCGTCTCGGACATAAGCACGAAGTCCTTCGAGCACATGCGCGTGGAGGGCTACTTCGACGGTCAGCCCTCCATCATGTTCGACGAGCCCGAGGGCTTCGATATCGGCGATCCGCCCGATCTTCAGGGGAAATCACGCGGCTGGACCCCGGTCCACGCGCAGCTCTGCGCTCTCGCTTCCTGCACCTCCATCACCATTACCGTGGTGGCCCGCGACCAAGGCTTCAAGTACCAGGACCTGAGGACGGATATCCGCTCTCTCATCGATATCCGCGGCTTCTTCTTCGATCTTCATCTGCAGCCCAGGTACGAGCAGATCAATTTCGACCTCCACGTGAAGACGCGCGAGAAGACGGAGCGGGTGCAGGAACTCGCCAGGGAGACCGACCGCCGCTGCCCTCAGATCGGCCTGTTCAGAATGGCGGGCGTGCCGATGGTGATGAGCTGGTATCGGGAAGGGTCGAAGAGACCCCTATTCGTCGATAGATTCCATATCGGCCGGGGCAGGACGCCCGAGGAAAAACTGATCGCTCAGCACAAGAAATCCGAAGGAAAGTAAGCGGCAGGTCCGCCTTACCTTGACGCTGCCCGGCGCTCAGTCCCCGAAATAGGCCGCCGCGATATCGGCTGATTCGCGCAGCTCCTCCGGCGTCCGCTTCTCGCCCATGTGACCGGTCTCCAGCAGGTAGACCTCCTGCGCGAGGCTCATGGCGAAGTTCGCGTTCTGCTCGGTGATCACGATGGTGAGTCCGAGCCGCTCGTTGCAGTCCTTGAGAACGGCGGCGATGTCGAGGCAGACCTTGGGCGCAAGGCCGAGCGTCGGCTCGTCCACCATCAGGAGCTTGGGGCTCGACATCAGTGCCCGGCCGAGGGAGGCCATCTGACGCTCGCCGCCTGACTGGGTCGCGGTTTCCTGTTTCTGGCGCTCCTCCAGGCGAGGGAAGAGATCGAAGACGGTCCTGAGGTTTTCCTCGATCGCATCGCGCTTGCGGTAGGCGCCGACCAGCAGGTTCTCCTTCACCCCCATGAATGGGAACAGGTTGCCGCGCTCCGGTGCGTAGCCGATGCCGAGCCGGACGATGCGCGCCGGCGACATGCGGCTGATGTCGTGCCCTTCGAACTCGATCCGACCGCGCCGCCGGGTGAGCCCGATCACCGAATCCAGCAGCGTCGATTTGCCGGCGCCGTTGGGGCCCACGACGGCGACGATCTGGCCTGCCTCGACGTCGAGCGAGACGCCGTGCAGCGCCTGCGCGCGGCCGTAGTGGACGTCGAGCTCGCCGATGCTCAGCAGCGCCACGCCCGCCTCCCCCTACTGCCCGAGGTAGGCATCGCGCACCGCCTCGTCGCGCACCACCTCGTCGAAGGTGCCCTCAGCGATGATTTCGCCGAAGGACATCACGATAACCCGGTCCACCAGCGGCGCGAGCGCGCGCAGGTCGTGGCTCACGATGATGTAGGTGAGCCCGTCCTTGCGTTTCTTCTCGACCAGCAGCTCGGAAATCTGGGCGATCTCGCGCAGCGTAAGGCCGGCGAAGACCTCGTCGAGGAGCAGCAGGTTGGGCAAGACCGCGACGTTGCGCGCCATCTCCAGCCGGCGCAGGTCGCCCATGGCGAGCTCGCTCGGCAGCATGTCGACCTGCTCGTCGGAGAAGCCGACGCTGCGGCCGATATCCAGCTCGGCAGCGTGGTCCGCTCCCTCGCCGATAAGCTTCCAGATATCGTCCGGTGCCATGCCGACGCGGATGTTGGCGCCCACGGACATTTCGGCGAAGGGCTGGGGCACCTGATAGGTGCGCGCGATGCCGCGCTTCACCCGCTCGTGGGTGGGCACGCGGGTGATGTTCTCGCCCCGGAACCGGATCTCGCCGCTGGTGGGCTTGAGCTCCGCCATGATCATGTTGAAGACCGTGGTCTTGCCGGCGCCGTTGGGGCCGATCAGGCCCAGCGTCTCGCCTTCCGCCACCTGGAAGGAGATCCCTTGCACGGCGCGGATGCCGCCGAAGGTCATGTGGAGGTCGCGCACCTCCAGCAGCGGGCCCGCCGTCGCCGTCATCGCCGCCACTCCTCCACCTTGCGGCCCGCGTCGGCGATGATGCTGTAGATGCCTTCGGGCCTGACGACGTAGAGCACCAGCGCGATCGCGCCGTAGAGGAGATAGCGTTCCATGCCGGGCATCACCGGCCGCAGATACTCGAGCAGCAAGGTCAGGAAGTAGGCGCCCATGATCGGGCCGATGATGGTCTCCGCCCCGCCCAGCAGCGCGGCGACAAGGATGGTGAAAAGGAAGTTGATCTCGAACATGCCGCGCGGCGCGATCGAGCCGATGTAGTGGACATAGAAGGCGCCGCCGATGCCGGAGACCGCGGCACTCACCGTGAAGGCGAAGAGCTTGAGCTTGGTGGTGTTGTGGCCGGTGCTGCGGACCGCCTCCTCGTTCATCCTGATGGCGCTCAGCGCGATTCCGAGCCGCGTGCGGATGAGCAGCCAGAGCACCACGCCGATCGCGAACATGATGCCGAAGCTCAGGTAGTAGTTGTTGACGGCGCCGGTGACGATGCTCTCGAGGCCCGACATGCCCCGCGTGCCGCCGGTGATCTTGGGCGCCACCACCTTGGTGAGCTGGTACAGGATCTCCATGAAGGCGAGCGTCACCAGCGCGAAATAGGTGCCACGGATGCGCAGCGCCGGCAGGAAGAAGAGCGTGCCGCCCACCATGGTCGCGACGACCGCCGCCGGAATGCTGTAGTAGAGCGGCACGTCGAAGCGGAAGCTGAGGATCGCGGTGGTGTAGCCGGCGATGCCGATCAGGAACGGATGGCCGAAGCTGATGTAGCCCGTCCGGCCTGAGAGAAAATCCCAGCTCATGGCGAACATCGCCAGGAAGTGGGCGAAGATCAGGATGCGCAGCGTGCCGGTGCCGACCACCAGCGGCAGCAGGCACATGAGCACGCCGAAGGCGAGCCACCAGCCGAGATAGCGCAGAGTCTCGCGATCGATGGCCACGGCTCAGAGCTCCGCCCTGCCGAACAGGCCCTTGGGCCGGATCACCAGGACCAGGATGATGAGCAGCATGGTGGAGACGCCGCGTAGCTCGGCCGCGATGATCGTGGTCGTGATGGTCTCCACGAAGCCGATGATGTGGGCCGCGATCAGGCTGCCCACGATGCTGCCGATGCCGCCGACGATCACCACGGCGACCGAGATGATGAGCGGGAACACCCACATGTGAGAGTCGAGCTGGGTGAAGGTCGCAAAGAAGACTCCGGCGATGGCGCCGAACGCGCCCGAGAGCGCCCAGGTCACCATGCTGATCATGCTCGGCTCGATGCCCGAGATCACCGCGCCCTTGCGGTCCATGGAGACCGCCCGGATCGCGCGGCCGAGATGGGTGTAGCGGACAAAAGCCATGAGGCCGCCTAGCACGACCCAGCTCACGCCCGTTGCGAGCAGGATGTTCATGGTGACCGAGATGCCCTCGAAGCGGAGCACGCCGCGGATCA
>JAPPKP010000003.1 GCA_028819955.1 Rhodospirillaceae bacterium
AGGCGGCGGTCTTCAAGATGGAGAGCCACAACCACCCCTCCTTCATCGAGCCCTATCAGGGGGCGGCGACGGGGGTCGGCGGCATCCTGCGCGACGTGTTCACAATGGGCGCGCGGCCGGTGGCGAGCCTCGACGCGCTCCGCTTCGGCGCGCCCAGCCACCCCAAGACGCGCCATCTGGTGGCGGGCGTGGTCGCCGGCATCGGCGGCTACGGCAACTGCATCGGGGTGCCGACGGTCGGCGGCTCCTGCGCCTTCGATCCGGCCTACGACGGCAACATCCTGGTCAACGCCATGACCGTGGGCGTGGCGCCGGCGGACCGTATCTTCTACGCCGCCGCCGAGAACGCCGTCGGTCATCCTGTCGTGTATGTCGGCGCCAAGACCGGGCGGGACGGCATCCACGGCGCCAGCATGGCATCCGCCGCCTTCGACGAGGGCACGGAGGAGAAGCGCCCGACCGTGCAGGTCGGCGATCCCTTCACCGAGAAGCTGCTGATGGAGGCCTGCCTCGCGCTGATGGCGACGGACGCGATCATCGCGATCCAGGACATGGGCGCCGCCGGTCTCACGTGCTCCTCGGTCGAGATGGCGGACAAGGGGGGGGCCGGGATCGAGCTCGACCTCGACAAGGTGCCGGTGCGCGAGAGCGCCATGACGCCCTACGAGATCATGCTGTCGGAGAGCCAGGAGCGCATGCTCATGGTGATCCGCCCCGAGGCGGCGGACGAGGCGAGGGCGGTCTTCGAGAAGTGGGGCGTCGACTTCGCCGTGATCGGCCGGGTGACGGAGACGGGCCGCTTCGTGCTCAAGGCCGGCGGTGCGGTGGTGGGCGACCTGCCGGTGCGCCCGCTGGTGGACGAGGCGCCGATCTACGAACGACCCTACGAGCTGACGCCGAGGCCCGCGCCGCTGGTGCCTGCCGCTGACGACGAGGCGGTCGCGCCCGACCCGATGAAGGCGCTGCAACGGCTGCTCGCCGCGCCCGATCTCTGCTCCAAGCGCTGGATCTGGGAGCAGTACGACCACATGGTGATGGCGGACACGGTGCAGCCGCCGGGGGGCGATGCCGCCGTCGTGCGGGTCCACGGCACGCGGAAGGGGCTCGCGCTCACCGCCGACTGCACCCCCCGCTACTGCGCCGCCGACCCGGCCTCGGGCGGGGCGCAGGCGGTGGCGGAGGCCTGGCGCAACCTCACCGCCGTGGGCGCCCGGCCATTGGCCATCACCGACTGCCTCAACTTCGGCAATCCCGAGCGGCCGCAGGTCATGGGCCAGTTCGCGGGCTGCATCGAGGGCATGGCCGAGGCCTGCCGGGCGCTGGACTTCCCGGTCGTCTCGGGCAACGTCTCCTTCTACAACGAGACCGAGGGCGCAGGCATCCTGCCCACGCCGTCGGTCGGCGGGCTCGGCCTGATCGCCGACCTCGCGCGCATGTGCGATCCCGCGCTCAAGGCGCCGGGCGAGGCGCTGCTGCTGGTGGGCGGGGACGGCGGCCATCTCGGCCGCTCCCTCTACCAGCGCGAGATCGAGGGCCGGGAGGAGGGGCCGCCACCCGCCGTCGACCTCGCCGCCGAGCGGCGCCACGGCGACTTCGTCAGGCGCCAGATCGAGACGGGCCGGGTTTCCGCCTGCCACGATGTCTCCGACGGTGGGCTGCTGGTCGCGCTCGCCGAGATGGCGCTCGCGGCGCTCGAAGCGGGCCGCACCGTCGGCGCCCGAGTCGCCGTGCCTGCGGGGGTGCCCAGCGCTGCCGGCTGGCTCTTCGGCGAGGACCAGGGGCGGTACGTCGTGAGCGTGCCGCAGGCGCATGCCGAGGCGCTCGCGGCGGAAGCGGAGGGCGCGGGCGTGCCGGTCTCTACCATCGGCTTCACCGGTGGGGCCGCGTTGACACTCGACGGCGCAAGTGCCATATCGATGGCAGCGCTCCGCCGCATCCACGAAGAGTGGCTGCCGGCCTACATGGCCGGCGACGCGGAGCACGAGCGTTGAGCGCACCAGCCGAGAGAACCGCCGATGCCCATGGACGTTCAGGAGATCGAGCAGCTCATTCGAGAGGCGCTCCCGGACGCCCAGATCCACATCGACGACCTGCGCGGCGACGGCGATCACTACGCGGCGCGCGTGGTTTCGGCCGCGTTCGCCGGCAAGTCGCGGGTGGAGCAGCATCAGATGGTCTACCGCGCGTTGCGCGGGCGGATGGGCGATCAGCTGCACGCGCTCGCGCTCCAGACCAGCGTCCCCGCGGACGCCTAACGTGTTGAAAACGGAAGGGGATTTCGCATGATCGAGGCCACGACCAGTGCGCCGGTCGAGAACCGAATCCGGGGCCTCATCGACGAGCACGATGTCGTCCTGTTCATGAAGGGGACGCCCGTGTTCCCGCAGTGCGGCTTCTCCGCCACGGTGGTGCAGATGCTCTCGCTGCTCGGCGTGCGCTTCAAGGGCTTCGACGTGCTCGAGGACCCGGAGGTGCGCCAGGGCATCAAGAGCTTCAGCGACTGGCCGACGATCCCGCAGCTCTACGTCAAGGGCGAGTTCGTGGGCGGCTGCGATATCGTCCGCGAGATGTACGAGACCGGCGAGCTCTCGGAGCTCCTGAGCACGAAGGGCGTCAGCGTCGAGCCGCGCGCTTGATCCCACGGCTGCCGGCGGCGATCGCCAGCTACCACGCCCACGTCTACTACGACCAAGCGACGCGGAAGAGCGCCGCGGCGGTCAGGACCGACCTGATCGCGCGCTTCCCCGTACGGCTCGGGCGCTGGCGCGACAAGCTGGTGGGGCCGCATCCCATGCACATGTTCCAGGTGGCCTTCGAGCCAGACCTGTTCCCCGAACTCGTGCCCTGGCTGATGCTCAACCGCCGGGGCCACCCGGTGCTGGTCCACCCCAACACCGGCGACGATCTCGCCGACCACCGCGACCACCCGCTCTGGCTCGGGGAGCGGCTCTCGCTGGACTACAGCGTGTTCGATTGACGTGACCGCCAAGAATCCGAAAACGCACTTGTCTGACCAGCCCGGTCAAGCTCCCGCTCGGAAGCGATCGTTGGCGGAGGTGCTGGCGGGGCTGGAGCCTCTCGACGAGGACATCCCGGAAATCGACGACCCGCCGACGGAGCCCGAGGACCCTCTTTAGCCCGCCCGCGCGATGGGTCAGGTTAAGACCCTCACCCCTCCAGCCACAAATCGGCCACGGGGCCGGTGCCGCCGGCGAGCGGGTCGGTCGCGGGCAGCGGGACCGCGGCGATGGAGGCCCTGATCGCGGGCATCTCGGCGTCGCCCACGATCTTTAGCTCCAGGCCCTCGGTATCGTCCCGTGCGTTCGAGACCTCGGCATCTTGGTTCGACAGCACGCAGAGGTCGGGCTGTTGGCCCGGCGGGTAGGCGCCCACGCTGACGTAGCCGGGTTTGTCGTCGAGCCGGCAGTGCACCACACCCGCCGGGATCAGCACGGCGTCGCCGGCCTGCACGTCGACCACCGGCCCCTCCGGCCCACCGAACTGGAGCCGCGCGGCGCCCCGCGCGCAGCCCACGACCTCGTGGGCGATGGAGTGGTAGTGGTGGAAGGGGAAGGTATCGCCTCGAAAGCCGTCGCCCCAGCCGTTGGCGTCGAAGTGGCGCTCGACCGCCGTCTCCGGCTCGCCGCCGCCGACATCGATGGCGCTCCGATAGACGATTAGCGGCAGCGCCCCGTTGTTGGGGCTGGTGCCGGCTTGCTTCAGCAGATGATGCTCGAATGCCAACGTGCCCATCACGCTCCTCCCTGAGCCTTGGTTCCCTTTAGGAAACAAAAGCCGGGATGGGGCGCCCTGTCAATTGGCAGGGCGGGGTCGTGAGCGCGGGGCGCCTACCGCGAGTAGTACTCGATGACGAGATTGGGCTCCATCGTCACCGGGTAGGGCACGTCGGCGAACTTGGGCGCGCGGATGAAGCGGCCTTCCATCCGGTCGTGGTCGACCTCCAGATAGTCGGGCACGTCGCGCTCGGGCGAATCGATCGCCTCCAGCACCAGCGGCAGCTGCTTCGAGCGCTCGCGTACCGCGATGCGGTCCTCGTCCTTCACCAGGTAGCTCGGGATCGTCACCCGGCGGCCGTTGACCAGGATGTGGCCGTGGTTCACGAACTGCCGCGCGGCGAACACGGTCGGCACGAACTTCATGCGGTAGACGACGGCATCGAGGCGCCGCTCCAGCAGCCCGATCAGGTTCTCGCCGGTGTCGCCCTTGCGGTTGCCGGCGATGTGGTAGTAGCGGCGGAACTGCTTCTCGGTGATGTTGCCGTAGTAGCCGCGCAGGCGCTGCTTGGCCG
>JAPPKP010000313.1:0-421 GCA_028819955.1 Rhodospirillaceae bacterium
CCAGCACGTCCGCAAGGTGTATCTCGGCGGTTAGCGGTCAGGCCTTATGAAGGCCGGGTGAGCGGTTGGAAACTCGCGAGCTCTTCTGGGAGATCACCTCCCTCGGCCACACCCTCTTCTTCGTGGTGGCGGGGTTGGCGATGGCGGTGGCCGCCGCCGGCGTCGTCTGGCACGTCTACCGCTACGCCCGCGCGCGGCGCAGCCCGGTGCCCGTCCATCCGTGGCGGGGCTTCTGGCGCATGGTGTTCGACGTCTTCTCGCAGCGGACCGTGCACCGGCGCGACCGTGCCGCCGGCCATGCGCACACGCCGATCATGTACGGCTTCCTCCTGCTGCTGGCCGCCACCAGCATCATCACGGTCGAGTACGACATCTCGGAGCCCTTCTTCGGCTTCACCTTCTGGCACGGCGATTTCAACCA
>JAPPKP010000313.1:431-4278 GCA_028819955.1 Rhodospirillaceae bacterium
CTCGCCGGCCTCGGGCTCATCGTCGGCGTCGTCTACATGATGTGGCGGCGCTGGCAGGTCCGGCCGCCGAAGCTCGCCTACCGGCGGAACTATCGCGGCGAAACGAAGACGCGGCCCGCCGCCCGCGCCTGGGAGTGGGACGACACACTGTTCCTCTGGGCGTTGCTCCTGATCGGGGTGACCGGCTTCCTGCAGGAGGGCGTGCGGCTCGCCATGGACCGGCCGGCCTGGGGGGCGTGGTCGCCGGTAGGCTGGGTTCTCGCCCAGATCTTCCTCGGGCTCGGCATGGACGAGGCGGCCGCCGCCGCCGTGCGCCGGGCCAACTGGTGGATCCACGGCATCGCGGCGCTGGCTTTCATTGCCGGCATTCCCTGGACCAAGGCGAAGCACATCATCGCCGTGCTAGGCTCTCTGTCGACGCGCGACTCCCTCGCCCTGCGGCGCCTTCCCAAGCCTGCGCCCCCTCGTGGAGCCGTCGCGGACGACGCCGAGCCGGAAGTCGGCTTCGGCAGCATCTCCCAGTTCTCGTGGAAGGACCTGCTCAATTTCGACGCCTGCACCAAGTGCGGGCGCTGCCACGAGGCCTGCCCCGCCACCGCCAGCGGCGCGCCGCTCAGCCCGCGCGACCTGATCCTCGACCTGCGTTCCCACGCCGGGCGGAGCGCCTTCGGGCAGGGAGCGAACGGCGCGGCGCTGATCGGCGACGTGATCGAGGCGGAGACGCTCTGGTCCTGCCGCTCCTGCGGCGCCTGCATGGAGATCTGCCCGGTCGGCATCGAGCACCCGCCGATGATCGTCCAGATGCGGCGCCAGCTGGTCGAGGACGGCGCCATGGAGCAGCAGCTTCGCGACACCCTCGACATGATCGCCAACCGCGGCAACAGCTTCGGCGAGAGCCCGCGCAGTCGTGGCGGCTGGACCGCGGCCCTGGAGTTCCCGGTCAAGGACGTTCGCGCCGAGCCGGCCGAGAACCTCTGGTTCGTGGGCGACTACGCCTCCTACGACCCGCGCAACCAGGACGTCTCGCGCACGGTCGCGCGCCTCTTCCGCGCCGCCGGCCTCGACTTCGGCCTGCTCTACGAGAGCGAGCGGACCGCCGGCAACGACGTGCGCCGGGTCGGCGAGGAGGGGCTCTTCGAGTCTCTGGCCGAGCACAATTTGGCGGCGATGGGCGAAGCCCGGCAGTTCGACGCGATCGTGACCACAGACCCCCACAGCTACAACACCATCCGCAACGAATATCCCGACTTCGGCGATGTCGCGCCGATTCGCCATTACACGAGCGTCCTCGCGGAGCTGCTGGAGAGCGGGCGCCTCACCGTCACGAAACCCCTCCGCAGGCGGGTCACGCTCCACGACCCCTGCCATCTCGGCCGGCTCAACGGCCACTACGACGAGCCGCGCCGGGTGCTGGAGCTGATCGGCTGCGAGCTGATCGACATGCCGCGCTGCCGGGACAACTCGTTCTGCTGCGGCGCCGGCGGCGGGCGCATCTGGATGCCCGATCCCGTCGGCAAGGAGCGCCCGGCCGAGAACCGGATGCACGAGGCCGCCTCTCTCGGTAATCTCGATACCTTCGTCGTCTGTTGCCCCAAGGACCTGACCATGTTCGAGGACGCCCGCAAGACCAGTGGCCACGAAGGCGACTTCGTCGTCCAGGACCTGGCGGAGCTGGTCGCCGAGGCGATCGATCTCAAGAGCATCGACCTCAAGGAGGTGCCGGCGCTGGTCGATCGCATCACCGAGGCCGCCGCGACCCGCATCGCCGATACCGTGGCGGACCGGCTGGCCGAGCGCCTCGCCGAGACCGTGACCGAGCGGGTGCTGAGCGAGCTCGCCCAGCGCGCGCCCACTGTTGCTGTTGCCGCAGCCGCCACGTCACCCCAGCCCGCGCCGGCAGGCGAGACGCAAGAGCAGCCGGAGGCGCCACCCGCGACCGGCCCATGGCGCGCGTCACCTGTGAGCGCGGCGGAGCTGCCCGCTTACGAGGTGCCGGCGAAGGAAGGTCCCCGCGTCCTCGTCGCGGTCAAGCGGGTCGGTGAGCTGAACCCCGACTTCGCCATCGACGAAGCCGGCGGCACGATCGCCGACGAGCACTTCGAGTACGAGCTGAACGAGTGGGACGAGGCGGCGTTGGAGGAAGCACTGCTGCTGACCGAGAAGCTCGGCGAGGGCGAGGTCGTCGCCGTCACCATCGGCCCGGAGGATGCCGAGGAGACCCTGCGCCGTGCGCTTGCCAAGGGCGCGCACCGGGGCGTCAGGGTGTGGGACGAGAGCCTGCGCGACGCCGATCCGGTGACCCTCGCCCGCGTGCTCGCGGGAGTCGCCGCGCAGGAATCGCCGGACATCGTGCTCACCGGCGCGCAGTCGGCCGATCTCGGCCACGGCGCCACGGGCTCGGCGCTGGCTCGCATCCTGGACCTGCCGCACGCAGCCGTCGTTCTCGGCATCGAGTGGGATGGCACGGACGCGATGACCGTCACCCGCGAGCTCGAAGGGGGCACGCGCCAGCAGTTCTCGCTGCCGGCACCGGCGCTGCTCACCGTGCAGACCGGCGGCAGCACGCCGCGTTACGCCACCATGCGCATGATCAAGCAGGCCAGGAAGAAGCCGATCGCGGTGGTGGATGGCGCGGGCGTCGGTCTCGATCAGGCGGGCGCGGTCGTGCGCCGACTCTACGAGCCACCGAAGTCCGGGCGCGCCGCGATGATCGAAGGCGACGCGGCAGCGGTCGCCAAGGCGATCGCGGACATCATTCGAGACAAGCGGGGAGAGGTGTGATGGCCGGAATCCTCGTCGTCGCCGAGCACTTCGACGGCGCCCTGCGCGACGTCACGCAGGAGATGATCGGCGCCGCCGCTGAGGTCAAGGACGGCCTCGGCGGCCCGCTCGCCGTTCTCGTCATCGGCCAGGACGTGGAGTCGCTCGCCTCTGCGGCCAACTGCGAGGGAGTCGACGAGATCGTCACCGTCGCGCAGCCCGGTGCCCATTTCGATCCCGCACTCTATGAGGAGGCCGTCTGTGCCGTCGCCGAGGCGCGGCAGGTCCGGCTGGTGCTGATCGGACACACCGCCGCCGGCATGGCTTTCGGGCCGGCGGTCGCCGCGCGGCTCGGCTCGGGCTTCGCGTCGGACGTCTTCGGGCTCTCGGCAGACGGCGGCGAGCCCGTCGCGACCCGCGGCGGCTACGGCGGCAAGGTTTCGATGGACCTCGCCTTTCCGGACAAGCCCGTGATCGTGCTGACGCTGCGCGGCGCGACCTTCAAGGCGCCGGAGGCGGCGGGCGACGCGGGCATCGCCCCCTTCGCGGTCGAGCTGGAAGCCGTGCCCGGCGCCGGCCGCCACATCGACTATCTGCCTGCCCCGCCCGCCGACGTGGACATCGGCAAGGCGGAGTTCATCCTCTCGGTCGGCCGCGCGCTCGGCGAAGACAACAACCTGCCGCAGTTCGCGGCGCTCGCGGAACGGCTCGGAGCCACACTCGGCTGCTCGCGCCCGGTTGCGGATTCGGGCTGGCTGCCCAAGGCCCACCAGGTCGGCCAGTCCGGCACGATCGCGGCCAACTGCTCGCTCTATCTGGCTCTGGGCATCTCTGGCGCGGTCCAGCACCTGGCCGGCATGAAGCACGTGGACACCATCATCGCGGTCAACACCGACCCGGAGGCGCCGATCTTCAACGTCGCCCACCACGGCGCCTGCGTGGACATCTTCGAGCTCGCCGAGGCCTTGGAGCGCGAGTTCAACTGACCCGCCGCCCTGGAGCGTTTACGTTTGAAAACGAAACGCGACAGCACGTGTGGCTCACCGCAGCCCGCCAACCGCCCGCGCCAACCCCCGGGCGCCCCCCC
>JAPPKP010000120.1 GCA_028819955.1 Rhodospirillaceae bacterium
TGAGGTCGAGGCCGGTGTTGTTCTTCTTCAGGATGTTGAGGCCGCTCACCACGGTACCGTCGGCCAGCACCACCTCGAGCCCCCGCACCTGCTCGCGCATGTGGCCGTAGCGCAGCACCTTAACCCCGCCGGCGTTGGTCGCGATCATGCCGCCGATCTGGCATGACCCGCGCCCGCCGAGGTCCACCGGCATGTCGTAGCCCCGCTCGGCGAGATAGGTCTGCAGCGTCTCCAGCACGACGCCGGCCTGGACCGTGACGGTGGCCGAGGCCTCGTCGAAGGCCTCGATGGCATTGAGCCGCTCGACGCTCAGCACCACCTCGCCCGCGCGCGGCACGCCGCCGCCCACCATCCCGGTGTTGCCGGCCTGCGGCACCACGGGCACGTCGAGCGCGGTACAGGCGGCGAGCACCTGTGCCACCTCCTCGGTCGAGCGCGGGCGCACCACCAGCGGCGCCGTGCCGACGTACTTGCCGATCCAATCCCGCCCGTAGCGGGCCGTGTCGGCGGGGTCGTCGAGGTAGAGCGCCGGGTCGCCGAGCCTCGCCCGCAGCCTCTCGTGAGGTGCCGTCATCGTGCACTCCGTTCGGCAGGAGTGCGGTTTTGCGGCACTATGACGCGCAGGTCAAACGGCGAGGGCGGGGGCGCGATCCATGACCGCAAGCGTGCTGTTTCTCGACTACGACGGCGTGATCGCCGACAGCATGGGAGCCAAGGCGGAGGCCCTGGCCGATGCCTTCGCCCCCTACACCCGGGATCGCGCCGGGGTCGCCGACGGCTTCAGGCGCCATGCCGGGAGCGGCCGGGAGCTGATCTTCGACCGCATCTACGAGGACCTGATCGGGGAGCCGCTCGACGAGGCCACGCGCCGGCGCATCCTCAGCACGTTTCTCGACCGCATCGACGCGATCAACGCGGCGATCGGACTCTTCCCCGGCGTCCGCGAATTCATCGAGGGCCAGGCGCCGAAGCGGCTGGTGGCCGTGGTGACCGGCGTGCCGCAGGAGGAGGCCACGAGGCAGCTCGAGCGCCTGGGCCTTGTGCGCTTCCTCGCCTCCGTTCACGGCGCCACCCGCGAGACGCCCAAGCACGTCCACATGGGGCGGTTCCTGGAGGCCCGCGCCATCGCGCCTGCGGACGCGCTCTTCGTGGGCGATTCCCACGCCGACATGCGGGAGGCCGCGCTAGCCGGCATCCCCTTCGTCGGCATCGGCGAGGCTGCGTTCTTCGCTCAAGGCGCGCCGCTCGCCGTGGTGCCCAGCCTGCCCGACCTCGCGGCCCTGCTGGACGGCTAGGCAGCGCCTTCAGACCGGCACCACGGCGCCGGTGCGCGGGGCGGTCAGAAAGTCCAGGTCGCAGCCGCGGTCCGCCTGCTCCACGTGAGCCAGGTGGAGCGCGAGATAGCCGCGCTCCGCACCTTCCGGCGGGGGCGGGGGGCGCCCCGCCCCCCCGCGGGCGCCCCCCCCCGCCGGGGGCCCGGCCCCCGCGCGCCCCCCCCCCCCCCCGGCGCGGGGGAGACGATCCCCCGTATCCACCAGCGCAAGCGGGCCGCCGATGGCGGCCTCCGGGCAGGCATGGAGCACGATGGTGCCGAAGGCGGTGCCGCTCATGCGCGCGTCCGAGAGCCGCACCATGTCGGTCACACCCTGGGTCGCGAGCTTGCGGGGGATCGGGATGTAGCCGGCCTCGGGCATCCCCGGCGCGCCCTTGGGGCCCGCGTTGCGCAGCACCAGCACGTCGTCGGGCGCCACGTCGAGGTCGGGGTCGTCGATCCGCGCGGTGAGGTCTGCGACGGAGTCGAACACCACCGCGCGGCCCGAGTGCTGGCAGAGCGCAGGCGTCGCCGCCGACTGCTTGATGATGGCGCCGTCCGGCGCGAGGTTGCCGCGCAGCACGGCGATGCCGCCCTCGGGGTAGATGGGGTCGTCGCGCTCCCGCACCACGTCCTGCGGCCAGGGGTCGGGGGCGGCGGCGATCTCTTCCCCCAGGGTGCGCCCCGTGACGGTCATGCAGTCGAGATCGAGTCGATCGGCCAGCGCGCGCAGCACCGGCGTGAGCCCGCCGGCCTTGTTCAGGTCCTCCATGTAGTGCTGGCCGGAAGGCTTGAGATCGACCAGCACCGGGGTCTCGCGGCTGAGCCGGTCGAGGCGGCCCAAGTCGAGGTCGAAGCCGCAGCGCCCGGCGACGGCGGCGAGGTGGATCACGGCGTTGGTGGAGCCGCCGACCGCGAGCAGCACCGTGAGCGCGTTGGTGAAGGCGGCAGGCGTCAGGATGCGATCCGGCGTGAGCCCTTCCGCAGCCATCGCGACGGCGCGCGCGCCGCTCTCCCGCGCGATGCGCTGGCGGTCCGCAAGCACGGCGGGGATGGCGGCGCTCCCCGGCAGCATCATGCCGAACGCTTCCGCCGCGCAGGCCATGGTGCTGGCCGTTCCCATCACCATGCAGGTGCCGGCGGACGGCATGAGCCGGCCGCCCACCTCGGCGATCTCGTCCTCGTCGACCCGCCCGCCCCGGTGGGCGCCCCAGTAGCGGCGGCAGTCGGTGCAGGCGCCGAGCCGCTCGCCCTTGTGGCTGCCGGTCAGCATCGGCCCGGTGACCAGCTGGATCGCGGGCACGCCCGTGCTCGCCGCCGCCATGAGCTGGGCCGGCACGGTCTTGTCGCAGCCGCCGATCAGCACCACCGCGTCGATGGGATGGGCCCGGATCATCTCCTCCGTGTCCATCGCCATGAGGTTGCGGAAGAGCATGGTCGTCGGATGCATGAAGGGCTCGCCGAGCGAAATCGTAGGGAAGGTCAGCGGCAGCCCGCCCGCCGCCGTCACCCCGCGCTCCACCGCCTCGATCAGGGCCGGTACCGTGCCGTGGCAGCTGACGAGGCCGCTCCCGGTGTTCGCGATGCCGATGACCGGGCGGTCCAGCTCCGCCTCGGTGTAGCCCATCGACTTGGCGAAGGCCTTGCGCAGGAAGAGCGAGAAGCCGGGATCGCCGTAGTCGGTGAGCTTGCGCCGGAGCCCGGCGGGCTTGTCGCTCATGCTCGTCTCCGCAGGTGGGTTGGGACGGCGCCGGCCGTCACTCGGGCACGAGCCCGCAGCTCACGCCGCCGTCGATGGTAAGCGCGATGCCGGTGACCCAGCGCGCCTCGTCCGATGCGAGGTAGACGAAGCCGCCTGCGATATCCGCCGCATCGCCGACGCCGAGCGGGTGCAGCCGGGCGAGTCGCTCCTTGAAGCCTTCCGGGTCGTCGAGCTGGGAGAGGTGATAGTCCACCATCGGCGTCTGCACCCAGCCGGGGCAGACGCAATTGACCCTGATCCGGTCCTTGGCGCCGTCGAGCGCGAGGCACTTGGTCAGCATGACCACCGCGCCCTTGGAGGTGGCGTAGGCCACCTGCCCCGGCGTGCCGATGAGGCCGGATATCGAGGCGGTGTTGAGAATCGCGCCGCCGCCGCGCTCGCGCATGTGGCCCCAGACCGCCTTGGCGCCCCGGTAGATGCTGGTGACGTTGACATCCATCTGGCGGTCCCAGTCGGCGCGCTCGACCTCCTCCACGCTGCCGATCACCGCCTGACCCGCATTGTTGACCAGGATATCGACATGGCCGAGGGCCTCGATTGCGGCTGCCACCATCCCAGCCACGTCCTCGTCCTGCATGACGTCGGCCTCGATGGCGACGGCGCTGCCTCCGGCCTCCTCGATCGCGCGCACGGTGGCGACGTTGTCGTCGGCACTGAGGCCCGCGCAGGCGACCGACGCGCCCTCCCTGGCGAAGCGCACCGCCGTGGCCCGGCCGATGCCGGAGCCCGCGCCCGTGACGACCGCGGTCTTGCCCTTGAGCCTCATGTATTTCTGCTCGTCCTCATGGCCGCCGCAGGATAGCCCGGCGGCCCGGGGCCCGCGAGGGTTGACTCCGCGCCCCGCCAGCCGATAGGCCGGGCCGTGAACGGGACGGGTTGGAGCCGATGAGGCTAGAGGGCAAGACGGCCATCGTTACCGGCGGCGGGCGCGGCATCGGGCGCGAGATCGGCCGCCGCTTCGCCGCCGAGGGCGCGCACGTGCTGCTCGCCGATATCGACGGCGACCGGGCGGAGGCCGCGGCGGCAGAGATCGTCACCGGCGGCGGCCGGGCCACGCCCTGCACCGCCGATGTCGGCCTGCCCGATGGCGTGGGGCACATGTTCGAGACGGCCAGGGAGTGCTTCGGCGAGCGCCTCGACATTCTCATCAACAACGCCGGCATCGCCCATCACGGCGCCTTCCTCGATCTTTCGTTCG